>CBHXZU010000554.1:0-4697 GCA_966125105.1 uncultured Prosthecobacter sp. | reverse complement strand
CTCTTCGGCGGTCCACCGTGAAAAGTTGCTCGTGCGGGCTTTTCCGTAAACTTACACCAGGGAACGAACGTGATTGCAATCCACGGCATCGCGAAGCCGCCGCAAACGCGGTCGACGCAGGAGGATTTCGGAATCTACAACATCTTCGATTTTTCCATCGACGCGGCGATCACGAACGTGCCGGACACGCTGGGCACGCCAGGCGCGCCCAACTCGGTTTTCTCCGCGATCAGCCCTCCGGCAGTCCGCCGCATTGAGCACACGCCAGTGCAGCCGACCTCCACGCAACCGATCACCGTCTCTGCGCGGGTTTCGGATCCACAGGGTGTGGGCGCAGTCACGCTCAGCTACCAAGTGGTGGCCCCGGGTAGCTACATTCCGAGCACGCTGCCGCTGACCAATGCGCAGATTCTCGCGAACCCCGCGCAGGCATTGCCGGCCAACCCGGCGTTCGAATCGGCGGCGAACTGGACGACGATCGCCATGGTGGACAACGGCTCGGTGGCTGGAGACATCGTGGGCGACGGCGTCTACACGGCAGTAATCCCGGCCCAGCCGCATCGGACGCTGGTGCGCTATCGGATCAATGCGACTGACCTCGGCGGCGCGAGCGCGCGAGTGCCAAGCACAGACGACCCGCGCAAGAACTTCGCCGTCTTCGTCTATGACGGCGTGCCGACCTACATCTCGGGCAGCAACTCTTTCTCACCCGCGACGCTCAACACGCTGCCGCCTTATCACTGGATCACGCGGGCATCCGATTACTCCAGCTTGCTCGCCTACAATGCCGGCGAACAGTTTGCGAATACGCCGGAGTTGAAGGTGCTTCTCGCCCGCCGCTACGAAAACTTCGCGGGCACGCTCGTCGTGGGCAACCAGATCATCGATCACACGCTGGTGCGGCTCCGCGGCGGCAACTCGCGTTACATGGGATCGGGGAAACGGCACTTCAAGTTCGCCTTCCCGAAGGGCACCCCGCTGCATGCCGCGGACGAAGCCGGGCGCGAGTATGATCGGCCGTGGGAAGAGATGCTCTTCAACAAGCTCTTCGGCAATAAAGGTTATTACGACTGGGGCCTGCCGTATGAAGTGGGCGGCAAGATGTGGTCGCTCAGCGGGGTGCCCATCCCGCAGAGCCATTGGGTGCAATTCCGCGTGATCCAGGACGCGAACCAATCGCATGCAACGCTCGGGGATTTCTGGGGCCTCTACCAGGCGCTGGAGTATCCTGACGGGCCGAACTTCCTGAAGGCGCGCAATCTGGAGCGCGGGAACTTTTATAAGATGAGTGACTGGATGCAGAACGGGGAGATGGATCTGCGGAGCCAATCACCGGGCGCGGTGGAGTTTGGCGAGGACTTCGACAACATCCGCTACAACATCCACCAGACGGCGTCGGATGCGTTCATGCAGCAATACGTGAACATGCCGCTCTACTACCGTTACAACGCGGTGCAGGAGGCAATCCGGCACTACGACATCTTCGTGGAACCGACGGGACGGCATCGCGTGAAGAACCTGATTTGGTATTTCGAGCCGACATCCGGCGATCCGCTCGGAAAGTTGTGGTTCATGCCGTATGACTGGGATGCGTCGTTCGGCCCGAATTGGAACTCGGGTTGGGACTTCGTGCACAACGCGCTCTACGATCACTTCGACATCACTGATTCGCCGACGTGGCTCCTGCCGAAGAAAACGCCTCGGACGGCGATGAGCATCGCGCATCGGAATGCGATCCGCGAACTGCGGGATCTGCTGCTTTACCGCGACGTGTCGAGCGGGCGCGGGCCGGTGGACGACATCATCGATGATGCAGCAGCGAAGTTGGCTGCGTTTTACCCAGCGGACATGGCGCGGTGGCCGACGACCGGCGCGCAGGCAAACTATCCGGGCGGCGTTCCGAGCAAGGCGGCCGACATGAAGGCATTTCTTTTCAGCGGGTGGTCGGATCCGAACGGCAACGGCGACCCTGCGGTGGGCGCGGGCGGTCGCGCGGCCTATCTCGACTCGATCAGTGATTCACTCGACTCGGGGCAACTGCCCGTGAAACCGACGATCACGAACGTGAGCACGGGCGGCAACCCGGTGGACGGAATCGTGCTGCAATCCAGCGCCTTCTCTGATCCGCAAGGCGCGGGCACCTTTGGCGGAATCCAATGGCGCATCGGCGAAGTGACGGACGTGAATGCGCCGGCTTACAATCCGACCGCGGAGCGCATTTACGAAATGACCGAGGTTTGGGGCAGCGGCGAGTTGGCCACATTCAATTCCACTGTCGCCGTTCCGGCCAACGCTTTGCGCGTAGGACACGCCTATCGCGCGCGAGTGCGACACAAGGACACGACTGGTCGCTGGAGCCATTGGAGCAACGCCGTTTCATTCATCACCACTACGTCGAACTACGTGCAGGTGTTGAAGGATAATCTGATGATCACTGAGGTGATGTATCATCCCGGAGCGCCGACCGGCGGATATTTCGAAGAGGATTTCGAATACATCGAGCTGACGAATATTTCGACGGCGCTGACACTGGATCTTTCGAATGTCCGTTTCACGAAGGGGGTCGACTTCGACTTCCTCGGCAGCGCGATCACGAGCCTGGCGCCGGGAGCGCGTGTGCTGGTGGTGAAGAATGCGGCGGCGTTTGCGTCGCGTTATGGAGCAGGCAAGCCGATTGCCGGCGAGTGGGACATGTTCGACGTTCTCAGTAATGGCGGTGAGGAAGTGAAGCTCAGCTACGGAGCGGGTGCGGAGATTCACGACTTTACTTACGATGACCAGGCGCCGTGGCCCGTCGGGGCGGATGCGGGCGGGTTCTCGCTCGTATTGATCAATCCCGCGACGCGGCCGGATCATTCGTTGCCGTCGAGCTGGCGCGCGAGTTCGCGGCTGAACGGGACGCCGGGGGAAAATGGGACGACGTATGCGGAGTGGGCTTCGCAAAATGGTGCGCTGGGCGGACCGAGTGCAGATACCGACTCGGACGGAATCATTCATCTGCTCGAGTATGCGCTCGGAGGGAATCCCGAGGTGAACTCGCAGTCGATTCTTCCGACGAAAGGAACTCAGACAGTGACGGTCAACGGTGTCCCAGGGACCTACCTGACGCTGACGTTCCGGCGAGTCGTGGCGGCGGAAGACCTGACATACGCGCCGGAGTTTACTGCGGATCCTCGGAGTAATTGGAATGCGAATGGGGCGCTGCTTACCAGCACGCCACAGCCTGACGGTTCCGTGATCGAGACTTGGAGGGCGCCGAATCCGCAGAGCACCAACGCGACGCAGTTTGGGCGATTGAAAATCACGATGAACTAGCTTTGTCAGTGAGCGCATAAGGACCGCGCAAGAAAGGCCGTCACCCTGATGGAGCCTAACGCTGTGCAAAAAAGGCGTATCAGATGTTTGGTGGCACGAAAGGAGCACGGATCGAAAACGCTCCTCGGCCAAATGATGCCGCAAAGCACGCTTGCGCCGTAGCACGGCTCGCCACAGCGGTCCATGCGTGCCATTCAAGGATGAACTCGGCTCAAGAGAAGGGCCCCGATTGCCGCGACCTCGCGCGCCGGATTATCGCGAAAGTAGGCCACCCGATCGACGCGTTGCGAGAATCCGGAATTGGGAAAAATGCGGAAGAGTGTGAGCTGTCCAACCGTCCGTTGGGACGCCTGCAGGTTTTCGGGGAGTTGCTGGACTGTTTCGAGGACCGATTGAGGCGTTTTTCGAGGCTATCGAACCGTTCGAGCGACCGCCTAAAGTGTGGAGGTGGTCGGTTGAACCGTGCGAACCGATGCCTATGGTCTGCTGGCATGACATCGAAGAGTTGAGTCGCGTGCGAAAAGGGTTTTGGTGGGAGTTCGATTGGTTGATTGAGATAGATTCCGTGTGTCGGGGAGTTCAACGCGGTGTGAATTTGTTTCGGGGACGGCGAAGGGGCGTTTCCACTGAGTCCCCGAAAAGCCGTTCTGGCTGATTGTTTGTCGGACAAGAACCGCAAAGAAATTGGCTTCGGATATTCCCGGAGGCAGGAGAATGCCGAGCAAGAAAAGCCGGTCATCCAGCGCAGCGGCGAGGAACGAGCCGCGTAGTCGAAGGATCCCGAGTCCCTCGCGAGGGCGCTATCGCCGGGAATATCTCTGGAGTCACCGGAGGTTGAGGCTTTTCATTACGCTCAATGGGCTTCGTGCATGTCGCGTCCAGAGGCAGCCTGGGAAGGCTACCCTACGGCGTCTGCGCTTCGCGGGTTGGATTCGGCGACCAAAAACTCGCCCGCGCTTCGGGTTTTGCTCTTAGTTGGCCCAAGTGGAAGCCGTCACCCTTTGTTTCTTTGCCCTGCTCGCCGGGTTCGTTGATTCCGTTGCGGGTGGCGGCGGATTGATCCAATTGCCGGCTCTGCTGGTGACGTTGCCCGAGTCCTACAGCCTCGCTGCCATTTCGGGGACGAATAAACTCTCCTCGATTTGCGGCACGACCGTGGCGGTCACGCAGTATTCGCGGCGCATTCCGGTGCAATGGGCCATCCTGGTGCCCGCCGCGATTTTTGCGCTGATCTTTTCGTGGCTGGGAGCGCGCGCGCTGGTGGTGCTCCGGCGCGAGCAGTTGGAGCCCGTTTTTCTCGGCCTCATGATTGCCGCAGCGATCTACACGATGTGGCGGAAGGATTTCGGCAGGCTTCATCGTCCACGGCTTGCAGGGCGCCT
>CBHXZU010000553.1:0-4721 GCA_966125105.1 uncultured Prosthecobacter sp. | reverse complement strand
ACCAGATTTGCAAAGGCAAGGAGACCGCCGACGAATGGGCGGAAGTGCACCGCACCTGGCACCAGATGGGCATGCACAGCACGGCGACGATGCTCTTCGGTCATATCGAGACTTACGAACAGCGCGTGGATCACCTGCGCCGCCTGCGGGAATTGCAGGATGAGACGAAGGGCTTCACTGGGTTTGTCCCGTTTGCCTTCGAGAGCGAGGGCGCGCGTCCCGAGTTGAAGCACATCAAGCACGCGACCGCGGTGGAGGAACTGCAGAACCTCGCGGTATCGCGCATCTACCTCGATAATTTCGACCACGTCACCGCTTACTGGGTGAGCCTCGGACTGCCGCTGGCTTCGCTGGCGATGAACTACGGCGTGGATGATCTGCATGGGACGATCATCGACGAGAAGATTTTCCACATGGCGGGCGCGACGACGCCGACGCAGCAGTCGGTGGAGGCCTTGACCAAGGCGATCCGCGAGGCTGGACGCATCCCGATGCAGCGCGACACGTGGTATCGGCGGATCGAGAACACCTGGCACCAGCCAACTCCCCAGAGTCAGCCGGCCGAATCGGAGCTGGCCAACGTGTGAGCTGCGATCCTTTTGCCGCCCTTCGCAAGCTGCGCATTGGCTGCGTCAAATACCTCAATTCGCGCCCGCTAATCTGCGCGTATGACGGGAAAGTCGTCTTTGAGCATCCCAGCGTCCTTGCGCGGATGCTCGCGGCGAGGGAGCTCGACGCGGCGCTTGTGCCGACTTTCGAAACGCTGAGGTCTCCGCATTACCAACTCGTCGATCACGCGGCCATCGCCTGCGACGGTCCAGTCTACAGCGTGATCCTCGCCTACCGCGGCGAATTGAGCGACATCCGCAGCGTCGCGCTGGATCCTGCATCGCTTACGTCCGCGCACCTCGTGCAGGTGCTCCTGGCGGAATACCATGGTTGTCGGCCAGCTTTCGGGCCCGCTGGTGAGGCGCACCTGATCATCGGGAACCAGGCGATTGATTTCCGTATCAACGAGGAAACTCGCGGCGATTGGAGGGTGCTCGACCTTGGCGAAGAGTGGAAACTCCGCACCGGTCTCCCCTTCGTTTTCGCCATGTGGGCCATGCAGCCCGAGATCAATGGCGGAGCGGCCGATGCTTTCCGCCGCTTGAAGGATATTGGCACGAAACAGATCCCCGAGTTGGTGGAAAGCGAAACCTTCGCCACGAGCGAGATCCGCCATCGTTACCTGACGGAACACATCCGTTTCGATATCGGCGCCGCCGGGCGCGAAGCCGTTCAGAAATACCGCGAACTCCTGGCAAAACACGGACTGATCGCGAGCACGCAGCCGGCGTTGAAGTTCGTGTGAGTGTGACAGACCGCCTGCGGTGGCATAGCGCTCATCAGCGAGATCGGCGTGGGCGAAAAGCGGAGGACACGCGCGCGGGTTAAAGGCCTCCCCAACCAATCAGAAGGTGGATCAGCGCGCCTGCGGGGGCGCGGCTCTCCAGAGCTGCGTTGGGTGGGAATGTTGGGTGGGAACCTGAGGCGGGGCGCGAAGGTAGTGCTACTTTCAAGAGAATCACGTGTTCGTCCGTAATCTCCTCGCCAAAACTCCCGCCCAAACACAGCTCTGGACAGACTGTGTGATAATCGATTTCGCTGAAATCGCGACGCACACAAATGCCCGTGCTCGCGTTTTTATTTTTCCCGAGGGTTTTTTGATGGGTGAATTTCGCCCGTTTTCGCCCGTTCGGGAAATTATCACACAGTCTCTGGAGAGCTATGCCACCGCAGGCGCGCATCCGGAGTTGGAGTTACGATCGCAGTTCGGTTCAGACTACTCCCGTTCCCTTTCCAAGAGCGTATTCCCCGATGTTTAACCGAGCTTTGCTCCGCGGACTTTCCAACGCGCATTCCTCCGGTCATTCCCACCCAACGCAGCTCTGGAGAGCCGCGCCACCGCAGGCGAGATTGGGAACGTGAGTCTCACGTTGGCAGGATTGCCGAGACTTAGATCACACCCGTCCCTCTTCCGAGGGCGTATTCTCCATCCCGCAACCGAGCCTTGCCCGGATTACCCTCGATGTACCTGCGAATGCGATCGAGTTGATCCCGGTCGCGCACGATGTGATCGAAGGTCTCGGTCTGCCAAAGGTTCCCTGTCTGCTTCCGCAATGCGTTGATTCGCCGCGCAGAAAACTTTTTCCAGGAAGCCGCGATGTCACCGACCGACCACCCATCCTTCGGTTGCATCATGAGATGCACGTGATTCGGCATGATCACCCAGTGATCCAGCGAGTATCGCACCCCGTCGAATGAGTGCAGGGTTTCACTTACGTGCTGGCGGCATTTGGAATCGCGCAGCACGCAGCATCCGCGTCCTGAATCCAGCCACTCCTCTTCGCGCGCGGTAAAAAGCCGTCGGAACTCCTTCTGCGCAGCTTCGGGCAAGTGCGGCACTGCTTCCGGTGAGAGATTCCATGCGCCTTCAGCCATGCGGCGAGCGAACTTTCAAATTGCCGCACTACGCCAGCGGGCAGCGCATCCGCCAATCGGAACGTGATGAAATAAGTCGCGCCCGGAGTTTCCCAATGCGGGAGGTCACGGCGTCGAACGGCTGCATCAGCAAGCTCGGAGTAGGGGCGAAAAGTGGAGGACACTGGTGCGGATTACGCGGCTCGCCAACCAATGAAAAGGTGGATTAGCGCGCCTGCGGTGGCGCGGCTCTCCAGAGCTGCGTAGGGTGGGAGCGTTCGGGCGGAAGCTCAGGCGGAAATATCTGAGGCAACGTTCGAACGCATGATGGCGGGTGGCAAGGCAGCGGACTCTTCAAGGCGCATTCCCTCCCGGCATTCCCGCCAAACGCAGCTCTGGAGAGCCGCGCCACCGCAGGCGTGCTTGCTTCTTCTCCAGACCCTATTTCGGCTCGAGCTCGAGGCGGGGGAATAGCGGAGTGGGTGTGCCGAGTTGGTGACCGTCTTCCAGGCCTCCCCACTTTGCGTCGGCGAGCTTCTGCAATGACTGCACCCCGAGTTGCGCGTGGATTCCCGCGGCGGCCTTTGGCAGCACCGGCGCGATCAGGATGGCGATGATCCGGAGCGATTCGGCGAGGTGGTAGAGAATGCCGTCGAGGCGCGCGGCCTGCGCCGGATCTTTCGCGAGGCTGAATGGCTTCTCCGCGTCGATGTATTGATTGCACGCTACGGCGATCGCAAATGCGCTTTCCAACGCATTGTGAATGCGATGCTCGTCCATCGCTTTCCGATAGGCCGCGATGTGCTCATCCGGCGAAGGCCCGGGCGGCGTTGCGTGTTTCACAAGTTTTCCGCCGCGGTATTTCTGCGCCATGTTGAGCGCGCGGTTCAGCAAATTGCCGAGGCTATTCGCGAGGTCCGAGTTGAAGCGCTGCACGAGCCGCTCGTCGGTAAAGTCCATGTCTCCACCGACCGAGCAATCGCGCATGAGATAATACCGCAGCGCCTCCACGCCGAATTTGTCGGCAAAGGCATGAGGGTCGCGAGTGTTGCCGATAGATTTGCTCATCTTCGCGCCGTCCACCAGCACGTAGCCGTGCACGAGCAGACGCGGCATTTGCTCATCGGTGAAACCCATCGCCTTGAGCATGCACAGCCAGTATATGCCGTGCGCGGGGCTGAGGATGTCCTTGCCGATTATGTGCAAGGCGGGCCACTTCGCGCCGCGCGCGGGCGGATTGAAGGAGGGCTTCAGGTGCGTGCCGTCCGCGTCCTGCTTGTAGCCGGCAAAGCTCACGTAGTTCACGAGCGCGTCGAACCAAACGTAAGTGACGCAATCGCGATCGAATGGAAGCTCGATTCCCCAGCTCAACCGCGCTTTCGGACGCGAGATACTGAGGTCGCCCTCCATTTTCCCGGCCGCGTTGAGCAGTTCGCGCTGGCGATATTCCGGCAGGACCAAGCCGGGCGTGCGGGCGATGAAGTCCACGAGCCACTCTTTGTATTTCGTCAGCCTGAAGTACCAGTTCGTTTCCTCTAGCTCCACGACCTCGCCCCATTCGGCGCCGAATTGTCCGTCCTCACCGCGGTCCTTGTCGGTGAGGAACTGCTCCTGCCGCACGCTGTAGAAGCCCTTGTAGCTCGCTTGGTAGATCTCGCCCGCGTTGTGAAGTGCCTGCAAAATCGCCTGCACGCATTGCTTGTGAATCGGATCGGAAGTTGCGGCCCAACCGTCGTAACTCAGCTCCAGCCGCTCCCACAGTTCGGTGAACTTCCCGCTCAATTGGTCGACGAAAGCCTGCGGATCCACGTTCTCCTTCGCCGCTGCTTGCTGCACCTTCTGCCCGTGCTGATCGACGCCGGTGAGGAAGTAAACATCCTCTCCCTTCGAGCGGTGATACCGGGCGAGCACATCCGCGAGGATCTTCTCGTAGGCATGCCCGATATGCGGCGGTGCGTTGGTGTAATCGATCGCAGTCGTGATGAAAAACGTGTCGGGCATTGCTTGTCCCACGATGCGCAAACCTTTGCGCGGGAAAAAGGGAAAAGGTGCGGGCCTCCGACCAAAGGCACCCGGATGCATGGAGAATGCGATTCCCCACTTGCGCCCGGCGCTGCGTCCTGCGCGTAGATGCAGTAAGTGACGGCGCAGTTTCTCCGGATCTTCTGGTGGCAGATCGCGCGCACTGCGGCCCGGCATCGGTTGCTCGCGGTGTGCAATGTCCTGAGCATTGCGCTCGGCATCGCCGTTTACCTCGC
>CBHXZU010000552.1:0-4722 GCA_966125105.1 uncultured Prosthecobacter sp. | reverse complement strand
TTCGCCTCCTTGCTCCTTAATACCTTGTTCCCGTAAAGTGCCGGACAGGCTCTAGTGCTGGCACCGAAATGGTTGTCGGCGAGTCCGGTCAGTTCTACGTGTAGCGCATCATGAATCGCCGTGCCGTGCCGCAGCTTGGGATGAGCCATGCGGGGTCGGACGAGATTTGGCAGGCGGGAATCTCGATCACGCCGTTTATGAGTCCGCTCGCGCAGGAGCCGCAGCGGTTGCGCCCGCATTACCACGCGTTCTTTCAAATCTTCCTTTTGCGGGGAAATGCCACGGTGATGCACGACTTCGTGGAATTTCACGCTCGGGGCTCGACGCTGGTATTTCTCAGTCCAGGACAGGTGCACACGGTGAAGCCGCGACCGGGACTCAACGGGACTTCCATTTCGTTTACGCAGGAGTTTTTCGATCATCACGCGCCGCCGCCGAGCGCGATTTTCGAGTTCCCGTTTTTCTTCCCGGCAGAGATGCGTCCCTGGCTGAATGTGCCCGCCAAGGATCCGTTTCGCGTTCGTGAGGTGTTCGATGAAATGCAGCGCGAATTCGATGGCGCGCAATCGGGAGCGACGGAGGTGTTGCGCGCGATGCTCCACATTCTTCTCGTGCGCGCCAATCGGCTCTACGCGGTGGCGCATCCGCCAAAGGGAGCGTCGAGAGCCTCGGCGCTGACGCGTCAGTTCCACCTCGCGGTGGAGCAGCGGTTCCGTGAATTTCACTCGGTGCCGCAATACGCGAAGTTGCTGGGAGTGACTCCGAATCACCTGCACGACGTGGTGAGAGAAGAGTCCGGGCGCACGGCGGGAGATATCATTCGACAGCGCCGGATGCTCGATGCGAAGCGGTTGCTGCTGCATTCGGAGTCGAGCGTTTCCGAGATCGCATATGAGCTCGGATTCCAGGACCCGTCATATTTCGCGCGCGCATTCAAGCGCGATACTGGGCAGGCGCCGGCGGAGTTCCGGGAGGAAATCCGAGAAAAACACCGGCGAAATGGCCGCTAGTGCCGGTGGCCGTGTTTGCGGGGAGGGCACTTCTCGCGGACTGCTTTCGGTCCAATGGATACAGCCGTAGCGAAGGAGTGTGTGAGTATGCCACCGGCGGCCACGCGAACCACAGCCGAGAAAACCGTCTTTGCGATTCTCGTCGCGATCAGCTTTTCGCACCTGCTGAACGACACGATCCAGGCGCTGATACCTTCGCTCTACCCGCTGTTGAAAAAGGATCTCGGTCTGACGTTCACGCAGCTCGGGCTGATCACGCTGACCTTTCAGTGCACCGCGTCGCTTTTGCAGCCCCTGGTGGGCATTTTCACCGACCGCAAACCGGTGCCGCATTCGCTGGCCATCGGCATGGGAATCACCTTTATCGGGCTCTTGCTGCTCTCGCAGGCGCACACGTTTTTCCTCGTGATCATCTCGTCCGCGATGGTCGGCATGGGCTCGGCGATCTTTCACCCGGA
Source organism: uncultured Prosthecobacter sp. (assembly GCA_966125105.1). Lineage (GTDB taxonomy): Bacteria > Verrucomicrobiota > Verrucomicrobiia > Chthoniobacterales > Chthoniobacteraceae > SXWH01. The sequence goes on along the minus strand of CBHXZU010000552.1, from coordinate 3,254 downwards.
GGCGTCGCGCATCGCGCATATGGCGGCGGGGCGGCGGCGTGGGTTGGCGCAGTCCGTGTTCCAGCTCGGCGGCAATGCGGGCAGTTCGCTGGGCCCGCTGTTGGCGGCACTGATCATCGTGCCGAAAGGGCAGGGGCACGTGGCGTGGTTTTCCCTCGCCGCAGCATTGGGAATGTTCGTGCTGTGGCGCGTGGGCACTTGGCAATGGAAGAACCTGCACCTCGTGCATCGGCGCAGCGTGGTGGTCACTGATGACGAGCGGTTGCCGCGAAAGACGGTGGCCTGGTCGCTGGCGATCCTGATCGCGCTGACATTCTCGAAGTACGTCTACCTCGTGAGTCTCACGAACTACTACACGTTCTACTTGATGGAGCGGTTCCACGTGTCGGTGCAGGCGTCGCAACTGTATTTGTTCGCCTTCCTGTTTGCGGTCGCGGCTGGAACGATCCTGGGCGGCCCGATCGGCGATCGCATCGGGCGCAAGCGAGTGATCTGGGCGTCGATCCTTGGCGTGGCGCCGTTCTCGATATGGTTGCCTCACGCGGGCCTGGCGACCACGGCGGTCTTGTCCGTGATCATCGGCTTGATCCTGGCGTCCGCATTCTCCGCCATCCTCGTTTACGCGCAGGAGCTCATGCCGGGGAAAGTTGGCCTCGTTGCCGGATTATTCTTCGGAATCGCCTTTGGCATCGCGGGCATCGGCGCGGCGGTGCTCGGCAAAATTGCGGATCACACAGGAATCATCTCGGTGTTCCACGGCTGCGCGTATCTGCCGCTGATCGGATTGCTCACAGCATTTCTGCCGAACGTGGAGCGGAAGTGATTTTGCCAGCGATAAACTGAACTTCGGCTGCGGGCCTGCGCCGGAGCGCGGCAATGGCGGGTATTCACATGGGAGGTCGGGTGTGCACGTGTAAATGTCGGGTGTGCACGTGTAAATGTCGGGTGTGCACGTGCGAATGTCGGGTGTGCACGTGTGAATGTCGGGTGTGCACGTGGAAATGTCGGGTGTGCACGTGTGAATGTCGGGTGTGCACGTGTGAATGTCAGGTGTGCACGTGCGAATGCCGGGTGTGCAGGTGGAAACGTCGGGTGTGCAACTGTGCCACGCACCGATGGAGGTGCGCCACCGAAAATGGCGACGAGCCTCGGTCAAGGGCTCGTCCTGTGTCATTTTGACGCGCTCGGATTGAGGGCCTGTGCGGACGTATCCTCAACGTATGGCCCCGGAAATCAGGGGCTAACGCCGCGAAGGTGCGCGAGGTATAGATCAGCGACGGCGCGGCGGCTGCATTTGCCGCGTTCGTTGACGGGGAGTGCACCCACACGCCAGAAATCACGCGGGACCTGCCAAGCGGAGAGGCTTGCGGCGCAATGGGCTTGCAGCGTTTCCGACGAGGCGTTGCCCACAACGCAGGCGATCGGTTCTTCACCACGGGTCGGATGCGGGACGCCGAAGACGAGCGCCTCGTCGACTCCTGGGACTTCGCGCAACGTTTGTTCCACCTCGACGGGGTTGAGTTTCCGCCCTGCGATGTTGATGAAGTCGCTGACGCGCCCCGCAATAATAAAGCCTTGGGGCGTATGCCGCAAAAGGTCTCCGGGAGTGAAGGTTCCGCCATGGAGAATCTCGCAATCGGGTTCCGGATAATAATCAATCCCTACCGCTGCGCTGGTGACGGCAATTCGCCCGGTGTGCTCATCGTGCCGCAGCTCGACGCCGTCCATCGCTTCACCCACGCAGCCTTCTGGGACCTCCGCATCGGAGCGGTCGTAAGTGATCCCGCCGCACTCGCTGCTGCCGTAGAAGCCGTGCACTTTAAGACCGAACCGGCTTCGAAACGCTCCGGCGGTGGCTTCCGCGAGCGGCGCGCCGGCGCTGATGCAGAGGCGCAGCTTTTCGGGGCGGGTTCCGGAAAGTTCGGCGAGCTTCTGATAGAAAACAGGGACGCCGGGGAAGACGGTGGCGCCAGAGGCGATCATCCCATTGAGAATGGCCCTGGGAAGCCGGTCTTCCGTGGCGACCAACGGAACGCCGCTGCAAAGCAGGGGAGTAATGAGGTTACTGAAGCCGTAGCTATGGGACCACGGGATGACTCCGTAATTCAGGTCCCGGTCGGTGATCCCCATCGTTACGCAAATATTCTCGCAGTCAGCGAGCAATTGGGCGGCGGTGAAGCGAATGGCCCGAGGCGCACCACTCGTTCCGGAGGTGAGCTTTAGAAAATCCGTTCCCGCGGGCGCAGGGCGGCGTTGGCGGCGGATGGGATTGAAGTCCGCGGCTAAACCGTTCAGCGCATTGGCACTCGAAATCAATGCGCCCGCACCGCTGGTATTCAAGGCATTGTCGCGACTGGACCCCTCAATAGAGCGGTCTAATAGCACTGGAACACATCCCTTTCCCCAAAGCGCAAGCAGCAGACCGGGAAGAAGGGGACTATTACCGATCTGCACGGCCACGACTTCGCCGACGGCATTTTCCTGGAGCAGCGATGCGACGCGCTCAGCGTCGGCCCGGATCCCATCGAACGTCCGCAGGGTGAGGCCGGCCGTGTCGACGATCGCTGAGTCGCCGGCCCGCCGCAGCAGGGTCTTTTCCCAAGCTTGAAGGATGGGGTTCTGCGATGAGACAGCCACTAGTTTAGGTAGGCGGCGCGCTGTTGGCGGGGCGCGAAAATTGAAATTGGACAAGGGGCGTGGAAGCACGCATGAAAGGGCCGGGACCGTGGCAGCGAGACGGCGAGAGTGCCAGCGGGCATTTTGGCGAGACTTTTTAATTGCACTGCGCAAATCGGCCGTTAAGTTGCGCGCCCTTTTGCGCCAGCCATGAAAGCCGAAATTCATCCCGATTATAATTCCACAGACATCCATTGCGCCTGTGGTGCCACGTATCACACCCGCTCGACGCGCCGTGATATCAAGATCGGCATTTGCGCCTCGTGCCACCCGTTCTTCACGGGCGAGCAGAAGTTCGTCGATACCGCGGGCCGCATCGAGAAGTTCTCGAAGCGTTACGGTGGAGTCCAGCTCCGCCGGACCAAGGCCGCAAAGGCCTAGCGCAATTTTGGTTAGTTTCTGAGACGGTGGGGATGCCTCTGCATTCCCACCGTCTCTGCTTTTTCCCTTAACATGGACTTCTCTTCGCTCATCACCCGCAAACGCGAGCGCTTCCTGGAATTGGAGAGCGCCATCTCCGCGCCGGATCTCTACGACGATCCGAAGCGCGCGCAGGAGATGTTGCGTGAGCACAACCG
>CBHXZU010000551.1:0-4727 GCA_966125105.1 uncultured Prosthecobacter sp. | reverse complement strand
TCAGCATGGGCCTCATGGACTTCATTCGCGGGGAACTGATCGAGATCATCGAATGGACCGACGATTCGCGTGATACGCTCTCGTTCCGCTGGCCGGACCAGGACAAGGAGATCAAGAACGGCGCCCAACTCATCGTGCGCGAGTCGCAGGTGGCGCAGTTCGTTTACCTGGGCCAATTCGGCGACACGTTTGGCCCCGGCAAGCACACGCTCGTCACGCAAAACATCCCTGTTCTTTCAACGATCGCCGGATGGAAATACGGTTTCAATTCGCCGTTCAAAGCGGACGTCTATTATCTCAACACGCGGCTCTTCACCGGCAACAAATGGGGAACGTCGAATCCGGTCATGCTGCGCGACACGGATTTTGGTATCGTTCGCGTGCGGGCATTCGGCACCTTTGATTTCAAGATCGTCGATCCGAAAATCTTTCTGAAGGAAGTGGCGGGCAGCGACCATCACTTCCGCCTCGATGAGTTTGCCGACACCATGCGATCGCGGATCGTGAGCCTCTTCAGCGAGGCCTTGGGACGCGCCCGTGTGCCGGTGCTGGACCTGGCCGCGCGCTACAGTGAAGTCGGAGAGGCCATCCTGCCGGTTCTCAATACGGTGACCGTGCCGAAGTACGGCATCGAGTTCGCGACGTTTGTCCTCGAGAACGTGAGCGTTCCGCCGGAAGTGGAGCAGGCGATCGACAAACGCAGCTCCATGGCAGCGGTCGGGAATCTGAACGATTACGTGAAGTATCAAATGGCCGAAGGCATGGCGAAAGGCGGTGGCGGACCGGGCGGAGCCGCCGCGGAGATCGCCATGGGATTTGGCATGGCCAAGGAAATGATGGGCCAGGGCTTCCTCAGCGGGCAGTCGACCGCGCCAGCCGCGGGTCCAGCGGGCGCCCCTCCGCCGGCTCCCGTCGCCGGGCCGACCATGCTTACCCCGGCACAAGTCGCGCAGCAACTGGGCGTCTCGGAGGCCGACGTGATCTCCACACTGGAGTCCGGCGACTTGAAGGGCAAAAAGATCGGCACCCAATGGCGCATCTCCTCGGAAGCGCTGACTGAATTTCTGAAGCACTGATGTTCGACCGCGCGATCGTGGCCGTTTATTTCCGTTTAGAAGCCAACCTGCGCGTTGCGCGCGCTGTCCGCCGGAGCTCAAAGTCCGCTCCTCGTTTCCAGGAATGAGCGAAACCACCGCGCAAAAGAAATACCATTGCCCCAGCTGCGGCGCGGAGGCCGTTTGGAACCCGGCAAAGAAGGCGCTGGTCTGCAATTATTGCGGGACCGTCGCGCCGATGCAGCCAGGCGAAAATGGGGCGCCGGGAGAGATCAAGGAGAACTGCCTGATCACCGGTCTTCGCAACCTGCGCGATGACCAGCGCGGCTGGGCTACGGAGCGACGGAGCGTGAAGTGTCAGAGCTGCCAGGCGATCACCGTGTTCGAGCCGACACGAGCAGCGCAGCGCTGCGACTTCTGCGGCTCGGCGGCAGTCATTCCGATCGAAGAACAAACTCGTCCAGTCCGGCCGGAATCGCTGCTTGAGTTCATGGTCTCGGAAACGCAGGTCCGCGACGCGATTCGCGCCTGGTACGGATCGCGTTGGTTTGCCCCGAACAACCTGGGCAGGGGCGCGCTCACGGACACGGTGCACGGCATCTACATCCCGTATTGGACGTTCGATGCGGAAGTGAGCGCCGACTGGACCGCGATGTCCGGCGACTACTACTACGAAACGGAGAGCTACACGGATTCGCAGGGCAAACGGCAGACCCGGCAGGTTCGGAAGATCCGGTGGTATCCGACCAGCGGACACGTCGATAACTTCTTCGACGATGAACTCGTTCCCGCCACGAAGGGCGTCGATATTTCGCTGCTGAGGAAGGTCGAACCCTTCCCGACGATCACGGATCTCAAGCCTTACGATCCGGGCTTTCTCACGGGATGGACCGTGGAGCAGTATCAGATCGACCTTGTCGCCGGCGCCGAACACGCGCGGCAATCGATGGATGCAAAGATGCGGGCACTCTGCGCGCAGGAAGTCCCTGGAGACACCCACCGCGACCTGGATGTCGCCGCCGAGTACACTCAGCAGACGTTCAAGCACATCCTCGTGCCGGTCTGGCTGCTCGCCTACGATTACCACGGAAAGTCCTACCAAGTGGTGGTGAACGGTTACACGGGCGCGATCGCGGGGCGCTATCCAAAGAGTTGGGGCAAGATCCTCCTGCTCGTGCTCGCGATTCTCGCGATCATCGGTGGAATCGCCTTCCTCAACAGCCGCGCGCACCGCGGCAACCGCGTGGTCCCGACTCCGTCGGCCGAATCCTATCCGATCGAGCGGTATTGATTGATGCGGCGCCTGCCGTCCGAAGCGGCTTCCCGGCGCGTAAATCGAAACCGACTGCAGAATGGGACGATAGGTCGCATGACGCGCATAGGACCTATGCATTCCGCTGCCTCTGAGTTCCGACCTCTGACCTCCGACCGAGCGGTTAGGAAAGCGGTCTTCTCAACCGGCATTTCTTCTGCTTGCTTCACGGTTCTCCACCACAGAATCGATGCGTTATCTTCCGCTGCTCGCCGCTTGTTTCCTCATCCTTTTCTCCACCCGCGTTGACGCCAAACCGATGATCATCGGTTGGGGCGAAAAGATCGCCGAAGTTTCCGATCTGCCTAAGGACTTTGAGAAGCCCGGCTACAAAATCGGGCTCCACTACAATTCGTTCCGCGTCTTTTTCATCCCAGTCGTTACGTGGGACAAGAAACTCGTCGTCTATAGCGACGATAAGAATGAGTATTTCGATCTCGATACCGACGACGTCGCGAAGCTCGAAGCATCGACCGGTTCGCTCTCGTCAAAAGGGGGCATCGGCGCATTTTGGGCGCGCTATTGCAATTGGGCGTGGGCGGTCCTTGCAGGGCTCGTGATTGCCAAAAAAGCGATCGGCGGAGGTCGCGGCCCCATTCAGCCGCGCGATCAAACGCCGGGCGCCTAACCTGCGGGCGATTGCGCGCCGATTTACGCTCCGCGCCGGATTTTCACCGCCACGAATTCGGTATCCGGCAGGATATATTTCCGGAGTTCCACCTCGACTGCGGCGAGCGGGTATTCCCGCAGCAGCAGGGCGGCGATATCCTCCGCGAGCGTTTCGATGAGGCGGCGTTTGCCCGTGGTTGCGAGGGATTTCACAGCGCGGCACGCCGCATCGTAGTCGACGGTATTTGCAAGGTCGTCGTTGAGACTTGAGAGCCCGCGGCTGGGCTCCATCACAAGAGAGACCTTCAACCGCTGCGGCCGCTTCTGTTCCTCGTCCGTAGCGCCGATGAAGGTCGAAATCGAGAGCAACGAGACGACGATTTGGTCAGCAGTCGGACGCATCCCCGCGAACGTGCACAAACCGTGCTAACCGACAAGACCGTTGCGAAACGTCCGAACGATCCACGTCTCTCATTTTAAGACAGGATTTACGGGATTTTAGGATTTAAGGATTCACGCAGGCAGAGAGGCAGCGAGTGGAGCGATATACCGAACCGCTGAATTATTCCGTTCGAGGTGCTGCTACGACGTTTGCGTGAAGAACGGCACACCCGCATCAGAACTATGGACAATGCAGGTAAACCGCAGATTTCGGAGATTTGCCGCAGATTGCGGAAATACGCCCGGCGTCTATTCCCCCCCGGCAGGCCGGAAAATGAGAAATCGATGCCGTGGGGCACTTCGAGCTTCCACCTCATTCACGAATTCACGAGAAGTGCGGCGTTCAAAGGAACCCCAATCCCGAAATCCTAAAATCCTGTAAATCCAGTCTCCCCCATTTTGCCCCGCCCCCGGGGGCGATCAGCCAATCCGGAAACGCAGGTCGCGAATGGCGCGGCCGAAGCGTTGCTTGAGCTTCTTCAGGATCTCCGAGCGCCACGTGCGCTCCAGTTCGAAATGCATGCTGGGCTGCAGCACGCGGACGTAGAGAACGCCTTCCACCAGCCGCTGCGGCGCCGAATGCTGCGCGAGGAAATCCCCGGCGATGCTCTTCCACGCGGAAAGAATCTCCTCCTCCTTCATCCGCCCTTCGAGGCCGAGCGCTCCGAGCACCTGCGTGAGCACCGTACTGACCGGCTTCGAGGTATCTCGCGGAAAACCCTCTTCCGGCAACCCTCGCCACTCGGCGATCACCCGTGCTCGCAATCGCGGATTCATGCGCGCTGAAAATGCCGTCGAAGTCGCCGCCGGAAAAGGAAAACCTCCGCTCCGTGGTGAGAGCGGAGGTTTTTGAAAATGTCGCGAATGTCTGGGGCGACTATTCGCCGTCGTTGCCGATCGCTTCGACCGGGCAGCCTTCCATCGCTTCTTTGCAGAGAGCCGCTTCCGCGTCGTTCTCAGGCTGTTTGTAGAGGTAGCTGTGGCCGCCGTCGTCGTTGCGCTTGAAATTTGCCGGGGCCGTCTCACGGCACAGGTCGCAATCGATGCACTGATCGTCCACGTAGAACGTGCCAGCCACGTTTTCAGGATACTTGTTCGCTTTATCGGCCATAAAATGGGTCGAAAACCTATCGGCCATGCCCATGAGGGCAACGCCTTTTTTCCGCCAAGATTCGGGTAGCTGCCGCGCTGATCCTCTGCCTACAAAGGTTATTCGTCTGATCGCATATGACCGAAATTCCAAAACTGGTGTCCGCTGAGGGCTGGCACGTCCTGCATCTCTTTTACAAGGTCGAGCACGGCCAATGGTC
>CBHXZU010000550.1:0-4731 GCA_966125105.1 uncultured Prosthecobacter sp. | reverse complement strand
TCAATTTCGGCAAGGAACCGGCCAACTCCTTCACCAGCGACCAGCACCCCGACCTGCGCGCCGATTACGTGATGGCGAACCCGCCGTTCAACATCAGCGAATGGTGGGACGCGGAGCTGGAGGGCGACCCGCGCTGGAAATACGGCACGCCGCCGAAGGGCAACGCCAACTTTGCCTGGATCCAGCACATGCTCCACCATCTGGCCCCGAATGGCAGCATGGCGCTCCTCCTTGCCAATGGCTCCATGAGCAGTGGCTCGGGCGGCGAAGGCGACATCCGCCGGGCCCTCATCGAGGCCGACCTCGTCGAATGCATGGTCGCGCTCCCTGGTCAGCTTTTCACGAATACCCAGATCCCCGCCTGATTTTGGTTTCTCACGAATAACAAAGCGGCCCGGACCATCCAGTGCGGAAACGGAGCCACTGATTTCTTCTGCGATCGCCGAAAGAAGACACTCTTCATCGACGCCCGGAAGCTCGGTTTCATGAAAGACCGCGTCCTGCGCGACTTCAGCGAGGAAGACATCTACAGAATTGCAGAAACCTTCCACCAGTGGCGGCTCGATCTCGGAGCGATGCTAGATGATGCCAAACGCCGAGGAATCATTTTGGAGTTGGCGCCGCCTTACGCCGACATTCCCGGCTTCTGCAAATCAGCGACTACCGAGGAAATCGCGGCCCACGGCTTCGTCCTCACCCCAGGCCGCTACGTCGGCGCGGAGGAGCAGGAAGGCGATGGCGAGCCGTTTGAAGAAAAGATGGCACGCCTGGTCGCGGAGTTGAACGGGCAGTTCGCCGAGTCGACGAAGTTGGAGCAGGCGATCAAAGCGAACTTAGCTGGGCTTGGATATGGCGATTGAATGGACTGGTGAGCTTCTGCGGGATCTGCTCATCACCACTAAAGACGGTGATTGGGGAAAAGGTGAGCCTTCCGACGGTCATGTCGGCTACCACGTGATTCGCGGAAGTGACTTTCCCGACGTTCGAGTTGGCGATTTGTCGAACGTGCCATTTCGTTATCTTCCCGAGAAAACGGTTGCACGCCGCACGTTGGAACCGAACGACCTTCTAATCGAAACCGCGGGTGGCACCAAGGACCGGCCTACTGGAAGAACACTGCTTGTGACCCCGAGAATCCTTGAAGGGTTTGAAGGACCTGTGACCTGCGCAAGCTTTGCTCGCTTTCTTCGAATCGATCAGTCCAAAGCACACCCCGCCTTCGTGTTTTGGTTTCTCCAACACCTTTATGAGAAAGGAGAGATGGATCAGCATCAAATTCAGCACACTGGTGTTGCTCGATTCCAGTACACCAAGTTTGCGGAGACGCAGACCATTCCGCTCCCGCCATTTCCCGAGCAGAAAGCCATCGCAGCGGTGCTTGGGGCGCTGGACGACAAGATCGAGTTGAACCGGCGGATGAACGCGACGCTGGAGGCGTTTGCGCGGGCGCTGTTCCAGAGCTGGTTCGTGGATTTCGACCCCGTCCGCGCCAAGGCCGAAGGCCGCCCGCCCGCCGGCCTCGACGAACCCACCGCCGCCCTTTTTCCCGCCCAATTCCAAGACTCCTTTCTCGCCGAAATCCCGGAGGGATGGCGAATCACTACCGTGGGAGAAACTTGTGAGAACATTTTCAGTGGAGGCACACCTAGCACAAGATCCGTGGAGTATTGGGACGGAGGCATTCCGTGGCTGTCGTCGGGCGAAACCCGCAACCCTTTAATCATCAAAACCGAGAAGACGATCACCGCTGCAGGAGTAGAGAACTCCAGCACGCGTCTAGCGCAGGCTGGGTGCACCGTCATTGCAAGCGCCGGCCAAGGACACACCCGAGGTCAAACCTCACTCTTGACATTCGAGAGCTATATCAACCAGTCCGTGATCGCACTGCGCGCGAACTCGGCCCTTTCATCTGATCACTTCCTGTTCTTCGATCTGGCGCGCCGATATGAAGAATTCAGGCAACTTTCGGATTCTCATAGCTCCCGTGGCAGCCTGACGACAAAACTGCTCGCTGGCGTTCCGTGTCTCCTTCCAAGGCGTGAAGTTATCGAGGCGTTTGACAGAGCGGCCGCTCCTCTCGTGAGGCAAATCACTAACAACCTCCATCAATCGCGCACTCTCGCCACCCTGCGCGATGCGCTGCTGCCGAAGTTGCTGAGCGGAAAACTGAGAATCAGCGCTCCGGAGGCCCTGCTGGAAGGAGCTTTATGATCGACCCAATGGTTGCGATGGCTTTCGCCATCTACTCCAACAAAGGTGCGTATGCGCTTCTTCTGGGTTCCGGGATTTCGCGCGCCTCTGGCATCCCCACGGGCTGGGAAGTTGTTCTCGATCTCATACGGAAGGTCGCAAAACTTGAGGGGGACGACTGCGAACAAGAGCCTGCCAATTGGTTCCTCAAAAAACACGGTTCCGAACCCGACTACAGTAAGTTACTTGAGGAAGTTGCGAAGACGCCCGCCGAGCGACAGCAACTTTTGCGCAGCTACTTTGAACCAAACGCGGACGAACGTCGGGATGGATTAAAGCTGCCAACCGCCGCTCATAAGGCAATAGCGCAACTAGCCGCTCGCGGATACGTGCGGGTAATCGTCACCACGAACTTTGACGCTCTGACGGAAATCGCCATGGAAGAGATTGGCGTAACACCGACTGTGATTAGCACTCCCGACCAGCTGCTCGGCGCTCCTCCGCTAGTCCACGCCGGGGTCACAGTGATCAAACTGCACGGCGATTATCGCGACGCTAGGATCAAGAATACTGACTCCGAGCTTGCGGCATATGATAAAGCCGTAAACAAATTGCTCGCTCGTATATTTGATGAGTATGGCCTAATTATAAGCGGATGGTCGGGAGAATGGGATCTGGCTTTGCGCTCAGCAATCGAGCGTTGCCCAAACAAGCGCTTCACAACCTTCTGGACCACGCGATCACCTCTAGGTGAAAAAGCGGCAGCGCTGGCCGCCAGGCGGAGCGCAGTCGTAGTGTCCTCGAAAGACGCAAACGAGCTGTTTTTAGCGCTTTCGGAGAAGGTACAGGCACTCGAGGAGATCAACGCCCCCCATCCTCTCTCTTCCAAACTGGCGGCAGCAACGGTAAAACGTTACATCGTTGAGCCGAAAGATCGCATCCGGTTGCGCGACCTAATGCATCTTGAGACCGAAAAACTCTACGCGGAGATGAATGATGGCAGCAGATTTGGAGGCCAAACGCATCAACAAGATCATGCACTTGAACTGCTGGAGCGTGTGAACCGTTATGGCGCCTTAACTGAGACCTTGTTATCGATCTTTGTGACGGGATGCTATTGGGCTGCCGGAAACCAGTCAAAGTTATGGGTCAGCGCTCTGCAACGAATTGCGAGGCAGGGTCAGGAGGGCGGTGGTTTAGAGTATCTCCTAAAATTGCGTCGTTTCCCTGCGCTATTGCTTGTATACGCCGGAGGGATTGCTGCGATCGCAAGCGAAAACTATTCGACATTCGCCGAGATTGTTACAGGCCCAAAGATCAAAGGCGATGACGGCAAGAACGTGCCCTTCTGTTCTGTTGTTTATGCGATTGCTGTCATGGATCAGAAGATTGGACACATGCTGCCTGGATTGGATCGACACCACACACCGGTGAGTGATTACCTATTCGCGAAACTGCGGGATCCTTTGCGCGAGTTCTTACCTGAGGATGACAAATACCAAGAGGCGTTTGATAGATTTGAATATCTTTACGGCGTTATACACGCCGATCTCAATAGGTGGGGTTACGAAGATGGCTGGTGGGGGCCCGTTGGATGTTTCGGGTGGAGAGGGCGGCGATTGTCTGGGGAGCGTCTGATCGCAACTGCGATTGATGCGGAAATTGAGAACTTAGGGGGAGAATGGCCTCCGCTTAAGGCAGGGCTTTTTGGGGGAGTGCTCGATCGGGCGAAGACGACGAAGGCAAAGTTTGATGCTTTCTTAAAGCACCTCAGATTCTTTTAAGCTATGCCCTTGCCTCAACCTAGACACGGCCATCGCGTTTCCGTAAGGAGAAGACCAGTCCCATTCTCATTTTGGCCTTCCAGACGAGGCAGGCTACATCATGCTCTTCAATCCCTCCTGTTTGCGCGTGATCCGTGGTTGCCTATAGATCAAAGCGTTAGGCGCACTTGCCCGAAAGCGCGTCAACCGGAAGCGCTGGCGTGTTTGGAGCAGGCAAAGGATTTCTTCGCAGCGGGAATGAGTGCGGAAGTGGTCGCGGCGCGTCCACTGGCTCTTTACTACGGATTCATGAATCTTGTGAAGGTCTATTGCCTGACAAAGGGGGCACGCGGGACCTTCGATCGTGCTCAGCATGGCCTCTCGGCTCAACTTGCAGCCGGAGCGAGTGATTTCCTCGGTGCATCACTCGATGCATATCCGAGCGCTCCAGCGCAAAACGCAAACAACTTTGATGAGTTCTTACAGGTTTATAGCGGCGCCGGGATTGGCGCGAACAGAACCTACCAAATGCCTGTTTTGATTCCGCAAATTGTCCCAGGACATCGGCTTTGGGCAAGTGCGGCGAAAACACCAGAACGCTTCATTCAGGTTCACGATATTCAGTTCTGGCATGATCCTGCGGCGAACACAATGTGGCTCAGGCTGTACTTTATTGCAGATGATCTCTCCCGGCTCGGGGTCACCCAACAACGAATGCTCAGTGAGACGCGATTGGCTGGGGTATTCGGGGCGGTTGCGTGCAATGAAGAGTTTGAAA
>CBHXZU010000549.1:0-4756 GCA_966125105.1 uncultured Prosthecobacter sp. | reverse complement strand
CTCTTCCAATGGCGGATCATCCGACGACTCCGTGCCGGCGATCCCACCCCGGCGACCTGGAGATCGCCGCTCCTTGCGCGGCCCGACGCTCACACCCTACCGCGAAGAACAGGCAAAGAGGTGGCGCTCTCGACCATCTGTTTACGCTCGGTCGGGGCTGGGCGCCTCAGTAGAGCAAAAACTTCTCTCTCCGCTTCGCGAACTCCTCCCGCGCTGGCACCCACAGCGCGTGCAGGGCGCTGAGTTCCTTCACTTCCTGGATGCCCGCAAGCGTCGCGGGATGGAAGAGGAGTCGCGCGGCTTTTTCCGGATTCCAGCTTCCAGAGGCGAGGCGCTGCAGGGCGCGGCCGAGTTCCACGCCGACGTCGACGCAGTTTAGATTGTTCCGATCGGTGACGATGATCTGCACGCCCTTGCACTCCTTGTTCGCGAAAACGCTCGCAGTCGGTGTGAAGCGAACGGGCATGAAGCGGACCCCCGGCAGATTCGCGGCGTTCATCTCTGCGGCGAGTTTGCGGTCATCGAGATAAGGCGCGCCGAAAACCTCAAACGGGCGATCGGTTCCACGGCCGACGCTTACGGCGCAGAACTCAAGAAATCCCACTCCGGGATACAGCGCGGCAGCATTCAGGCTGCGCATGTTCGGCGACGGGTTCACCCAGGGCAGACTCGTTTGATCGAACCACAGTTCGCGCGACCATCCCTCGCACGGAATCACCGTGAGATCGGCGCCGATCTGCTTCTCTTCATTGTACATCTTCGCCAGCTCGCCGACGGTCATGCCGTGGCGCAGCGGAACATTGTGCCAGCCGACAAACGTCCGTTCCCCTTCGAGCACGGGCCCTTCGACAGTGATGCCGCCGATCGGGTTTGGACGATCCAACACGAAGAACTTCTTCTTCGCCTTCGCCGCCGCGATCATGGCTTCGCCCATCGTGGAAGGGTAGGTGTAGAAGCGGCAGCCGATGTCCTGGATGTCGTAGACGAGCGCGTCGAGACCTTCGAGTTGTTCCGGCTTCGGCGCGCGGCCTTCCCCGTAGAGGCTGTAAACGGTGAGCCCGGTGGATTCGTCTTTCGTGTCGCCGACTTTCTCGTCGAGCTTGCCGGCGATTCCATGCTCCGGGCTGAAGAGCGCGACCAATTGCACGCCATCGGCTTTCGCAAGCAGATCCACCACGCGACGGCGCTCCCGGTCGATTCCCGTGTGGTTGGTGATCAGGCCGATGCGCAGCCCCTTCAGTCGCGCAAACTTCTCTTTAGCGAGAACGTCGAGACCCGTGAGCACCTCCGTGGTGCGGATGGTCCGCGGAGAGAACGCGGGCGTGACTGCGTTTGCGGGCAATGCGCCCGGCACGTGGAGGAAGTTAAAACCATTCACCGACTCCGCCGCGAGAGTGCCGAGCGCGGTGCGGAGCGGCAGGACGTTGCCGGATTCCGTCGGGTGATTGCGGTTCGAGAGTAAGATCAGGAACGTCTGGGAGAACGGATCGATCCACAGCGAACCACCGGTCCACCCCGTGTGGCCGTAGCTGCCGAGCGGGAACCACTTTCCGCGCGGACCGCTGTAGGGCGTGTCGATGTCCCAGCCGAGGCCGCGGCGTCCGGCGATCGACGAAGGCGTCTGCACGCTCGTCATGAGCCTCACGGTTTCGTCCTTCAAAATGCGCGCGCCTTCGAGCTCGCCGCCATTGAGAAGCATCCGGGCGAAGCGGGCGAGATCCGCGGCGGTGGTGAAGAGTCCCGCGTGGCCCGCGACTCCGCCGAGCTTGCGCGCGGTGGGATCGTGCACCGCGCCCACGTCGACGCCGAGCGTCGTCGGGGCGATGCGCGGACGCAGGACTTCCGACGGCAGATAACCGCTGTCCTTCATCTTCAGCGGGCCGAAGATTTCTGCGGCCACGTATTCATTCAGCGGCTTGCCGCTGGCGACGCGGACAATGTCGCCGAGGAGGATGAAATTGATATCGCTGTAGCGGATGACTTTTCCGGGAGAGCTTTGGAGCGGCTCCGTGCAGGCTTTTTCGACACCGGCTTCGTAGCCGTTCCAGCCCGCGGACGAGATGCCGGGCTTCGTGCCGGAGGTGTGTGTGAGCAGGTGGCGGACGGTGACCTGGTCTTTCTCTCCGCCCGAAAACTTCGGCAGGTATTTCGAAACGGGCGCGCTGATGTCGATCTTGCCCGCTTCCATCAGGCGCATCACGGCCGTGTTAGTGGCAATGACTTTGGTCAGCGATGCGGCATCGTAAATCGTGTCCTCGGTGTTCGCGACGCGCTCCGGCTTGGTGGCGCGGTCACCGAAGGCGTGGTGATAGGATTGACCTTTGCGCTCGAGCCACACCACTCCCCCGGGAAGGCGATTATCCGCGATCGCCAGACGGACGGCGGCGTCGATTTCTTCGAGCTTTTTCGGGAAGAACGCGGGCTCCTGCGCGGACGCGAGGTGCGCCGTGGCGACGATGAAAGTGCAGACGAGCCAGGCGCGAAGGGATTGGAGGTAAGTTTGCACGGCGCGGTGTTTCCCATTCCGAGCGCTGGGTTTCCAGCAGGAATGCGAGCGTCGGAAAAGGAAACGCGCCCGGCTTTTGGACCGGGCGCGTTGAAACGAGTGCGTCGGCGGGGCCGCCGTGAGATGGAAAGCGACGGACCGTCGCTGCCATTTTGCGCGCTACTTCGCGGGCTCGGCGTTCCAGACCTTGATGTCGTCGAAATAGCCGTCCTTGCCGGCGACTCCGAGTTCGATCTTGGACTTCGTCTCGTGCGCGATGCCGGACGACTTGAGATAGGCGACGGGTTTGCCGTCGACGGTCACGCGCATCTGGTCGCCGACGGTTTCGACGCCGAAGGTGTACCATTTCCCAGACTCGAACTTCGCGGGGTAAGTGACCTGACGGCCTTTCAGGAGTTCAGCGCGCTCGGCCTTCTTGGCGGGATCCTTGCTCATCGCGTAGATCTCGTTCTTCATATTGCCGTCGCGCTCATCGATGATCGTCACGCCGTTGAGGCGGAGTTGCGAGCGGCAGAGGTGTCCGTAATGCGAGCCGGTGTATTTGCGGTCGTCAAACTCGACGTCCACCATCGTGGCGCCATCGAGTTTCACTTTCACTTCGACCACGCTGTCCTTGGTCGGGATTTCCAGGCCGTGCACGGCGGCATGCGCGGTGACGGCGGGTTTTCCGTCGGTCGCCGGGATGTTTTGATCGCGGGTCTGCGTGCCTTTGAGCGTGCCGTTTTCGAAGGCGAAGGTCGGGACGACCTTGTGCCACTGCTTGGCAGGTTCGGCGTTTTGGAAGTCGTCGGAAAAAAGGAGTTCCTTTTTGTTCGCGATCGGCTTTTCCGGGATTGAAGGAATATCGGCGGCAAAGGCGGATGCGGTGAAGAAGACGGGAAGGGTTAGGAGAGTGCGAAAGTGCATGGGAATCGGAAAGTGAGCGAACTCGGTGCCCGTTGCCAAGCGCGCAAAGTCGCTGGGGAAACGGAGGATTTCACCACGGAGGGCACGGCGAGCACGGCGGACATGCAAATGAACCGCGGCGGACGGGCGGACGGGGCGGGGTTTTTACCGCGACGGCGCGACGAGCGCGACGGTGGGGAATGCGCGATGCGATGCGCGCGGCGAGTTTAGGGGGCGCTGGCCACGCTGAGGTGATTACTCTATGCGGACGCTTCCCCGGCGAAGGATCTCTCGCGAGTGGCTCGGGGTCCTTCAGTCGGTTAGTCTCCTTCAGGATGACCGGCTTTTCGTGGACGGCATTGGCCCCAACACTGGACAGTCGCTCTACCTGAGCACGCCGAAATGAACCCGCCGCGATCGCCGCAGTCCGTCCCGTTTCATTTTTGTATGGACCGTCGCGCCCGTCGCGTCGTCGCCGTAAATCTTCCCGCGTTTCGCGTTGGAAAGCGCGCGACGCGGGCAGGGCGACACGTCAGGCCCTTGCCTTGTCCCAACCGCCGTGATCGCCGTGCCCGCCGTGGTTAAAACCTCGCCGGTTACTTCGGCAGGAGGTCGCTCACCAGGGAGCGCTCTTCCTTCAGCTCATTCAGCGTCGCGTCGATCTTGCCGCGGCTGAAGTCACTGAGTTGCACGCCCTGCACGATCTCCCACTTGCCGCCGCCGACCGTGCGGATCGGGAAGCTGGTCATGATGCCGGCTTCGCAGCCGTAATCGCCGGGCGAGCAGACCGCGACGCTATACCAGTCGCCGGCAGGCGTCGGGGTAACGAGGGAGCGCACGGTATCCACCACCGCATTGGCCGCGCTGGCGGCGCTGCTCAGGCCGCGCGCCTTGATGATGGCCGCGCCGCGCTGTTGCACGGTGCTGATGAACTCGCCTTCGAGCCAGGCCTTGTCGGTGATGACTTCCTTCACCGGCTTGCCGTTGATCTTCGCGTTCGCGAAGTCGGGATACATCGTGGAGCTGTGATTGCCCCAGATCGCCAGGTTGCTCACGGCGGTGACGTCCACGCCGGCCTTCTTTGCGAGCTGCGTTTTGGCGCGGTTTTCATCGAGGCGGGTCATGGCAAACCAGCGATCCTTCGGCACGCCGGGCGCGTTGTTCATCGCGATGAGGCAATTCGTGTTGCACGGGTTGCCCACGACGAGGATGCGAACATCCTTCGCGGCGTTCTTTTCGATCGCCTGGCCCTGGCCGGTGAAGATCTTGCCGTTGATGCCGAGCAGGTCCTTGCGTTCCATGCCCTGCTTGCGCGGCACGCTGCCGACGAGCAGCGCCCAGTTTACGTCTTTAAATCCTTCGTCC
>CBHXZU010000548.1:0-4771 GCA_966125105.1 uncultured Prosthecobacter sp. | reverse complement strand
TTCTCTATTTCGGCACGGACAACACGTGGCGATGGCGGAGGAACGCCGGCGATCGATACTACCCAATTCTTTGGGGACAAATTGCGCAGAAGCTCGGCCTGCAGCACCTCCTCGGCGGATCCAAACGGACGCAGCTTTCGGTGGATAAGCAAAGCTACACCACCGGCGAGCGCGTGGCGGTGTATGCGCGACTTTACGGGCAGGACTATTCACCGGTCACCGAAGCCACCGTGGCCGCCGGCTTCACCGTGCGCGTCGGCGGCGCGCCGGGTCCGCGCCAGGACGTGCTTCTGCGCGCCGTGCCGGACCAGCCGGGAGCGTATCGCGGCGAGTTCGTCGCGATCTCACCAGGCACGCATCAATTCGGCGTGAAGAGCGATCCCGGAACCACGCTGGAGTTCGACGTCGCCGAACCGCGCTTCGAGAGCGGGGAAACCGCCATGAACGAACCGCTCCTCCGCCAAATGGCCGAGGCGAGCGGCGGCGGCTATTTCCGCGAAGAGAATCTGTGGACGTTGCCCGCCGCGATTTCCTCCAAAGCCGAACGCGTGACCAGCACCGTCGACGGCGAGCTCTGGTCCTCGCCCTTCGTATTTATCCTCGTGCTGCTGATCGCCAGCATCGAGTGGTTCCTGCGCAAACGCTGGCAACTCAAGTAGCCGAGTGGCACAGCCTGCCGGGCTGTGTCCGAATACAAATCGCCGAAGGCGCCAATCTTCTCACTGCACCGCGGGCACCGGTGGCGTCTCGAGATCGAAGAGAGTCCAATCGCGTCCTTCCGCCACAACTGCCGCGCCTTCACGCCAGCCTTGCTGCGAGTCCGGCCACTGCTTCGCCTCGCGCGGACCAAAGAACAGGTAACGCGCTCCCAACCTCGACGCATGAATGCGCCAATCTTTGCCTCCATGCATCAGCCCATCGAGACGGCGATCCTGCTCGGCGTAGTCGATGCCGTGACTCCACACGTGACTCGGATACCCGAGCACGACCTTTCGCCCGATGAGCAGCAGCGGATGATTGTAAGTCGGCTCCGCGGCAAACGTCTCCGTGATCGGAATATTGCTCGTCGCGTCGCGCGCCTCCTGCAGTTCCGTCACCGACGCAATGGCGTAACCTTCGTATTGTCCGTTGAGCCCGCCAAGGAGCGTGACGAATCCGGAGAAGAACAGACCCACCATCGCCACGCCGCGCATCCACGTGCTCCACTGCGCCATTAGCACCTGCCAGATCGCCGGCAGCACCAGAAGGTATGCCCAAACCATTAGCTTGGTGTTGTCCCACAGCGACGGCGCAAACTTCACGTTGCAGCAGAGGAAGAACAAATAGAGCCCTGGAAAGAGCAGGGCGCTTTCCCAGGAGTCCGGTTCTTTCCGCCTCGCCATTGCTCGCAGTAGGAGCAGGAAAAGAATTGTCGCCACAATTAGCGGGATGGAGTTGGCGCGGAGCGAGAGAGCGCCCTGCGTAAAGGTTCCGACCGTCGTGACCAGCCCATCCAGGAAGAAGGCCGAGGCCGCAATCAGCAGACACGCCCGCCAGCAGGGAGTGAGTTTCTTTCGCTGCTCCGCGATTGCCCATCCGATCACCAACGCCCCGCCCAAGGCGTTGATGGCCACGTTGGCGATCGTGTTTTCCGACCAACCGCCGAGCACCCACGCGTGCAGGCTGTCGATTTGATAGCGCCTCAGTTGACCAAGGAACGGCGTAATCGCCACGAATGCGATGCCTGCAAGAACTGACCACCAAACCGGCAGCGGTTTGCCGCGTATCCTGCCGAGGAGCATCCAGGCGGCGACCGCGGCGAAGAAGGGCAACACCCCGAAGTTCCCGAGCCAAAAGAGCAAAAACCGCCCGTGTGCCTCCCAAGGCCCCGCCGCGGGATTGTCCGCCGTGAGCAGCGGCCATGGGTCGAATCGGTTAAGCGGTTCGTTCACCATCCATCCAGGCTGCCAACCGAGCACTTGGGTCGGCGGGCGGCGCGGTTGATCATCGACCTGGCTCATGTTGCCCCAATCCGGCAGCGCATTTGCCTGGAACATTCCGACCGTAATGAAGACCAGCAAGGTTGCCGGCACAAACGCCGCTCCCACGACACCCGCGATCTTTTTCCGCGCCGCCGGAAGCGCGATGAACCAGCACGCCAGCACGAACGAGAGGGCGAGGAAGGTGTGCAGGTGAAACACCGGCATCGGGGCGTAGAGCAGGACTTCACCCCAGAGCGGAAGACGCGCGCCTTTGCCACCGAGCAAAAAACGCGTCCGCCACGACGCAAGCAGCAGCAGTCCCGCAGGCAGCGCGAAGAGGAAGCCGCGCTGGGTGACGAGCAGCGAAAGCGGCAGGCTCTTCCACGCCCAATCGAGATTCATTTGGCCGGGGTAATCCTGGAAAAACGGCTGGTCTGCGGGCTGCGAGAAGCAGGCAAACCCGATGAGCCCTCCGGCGCAGAGGAATCCCATAAGCGTGAAGCCGCGCCCCCATTGCCACAAGCCGACCGCGGTAAGCGTCGCGCCGATCAATCCAACCCAGATCAATCCGCGGAGCACATCGAGTCCCGCGAGCAGGAGCAGGCTGTTGAAAAGATCAACGCCGACGGCATAGGCGAGTTTGCCGGAAGCGAAGATTGGGTTATCCGGCCAAAACGGTGCGCCCTTCGCGAAGTACTCGATGTAGGTAAGATGGAGCGACATGTCGCCGAGGTTGTTCGGTGACAGCACACGCAGTTCATCGCGTTCCGTGAAGATGAGCCAAAGGAAAGCCCGCGCCGCGAAGAGCGCGAAAAGGATGATCGGGAACCATTCCCACCCACGCGGCGGCGCGCTTTCGGCACGAAGGCGGCGAGCGTGAATGCAACCGGCAAGGCCCGCGAGCGCGCCGACGCATAACGCGAACACGGCGCTGTGGTGATCGAGTCCGCCGTGTACGAAACCCAGCGCAATCGCCGCGAGCACTGAGGCGGCCCAAGAATAAAGGATCGCAGCGGCGTATTGCATGGCTCAGCGGAATAGCGGCACGCGTGGTTTCACTTCCGGAGTGCGTTTCGGTGGCAAGACCGGACGGAAACGCTCAGCCTGCAGGTAAAGCCACGAAGCGTCGCCACCTCCGCGTGGTTGGTAGGGTTCGCGGAAGTAAATGCCGACGAGCTGTGGCTCGATCGCGTCCCTGCGATCATCCGGGACGATGAGGAAATCGGCGTCGTAGGCGGGTAATTCCACACGGGGATCTTCAAAGCGAACGTTGGGGAAGTCATTGAGTTCCCAGATCAGCGGGAACGGCTCGCCGAAAATCACACCCGTGAGTTCACGGTTACGCGGATTGGCCTCGACGAGCTTCCGCAAGGGAACCAGCAGCCGATCGATGTCGAACGTCGTCTGCACATAAGCATAGCGGTCACCGTCCGGTTTGTCCTCGCGGGTCTGGGGCAGCGCGTCGTTGACCGGGTTGACGAAGTTCAGGTGCCACGTGTCCTGCACGCTCCCGACGCTGAGCAGCACAGTCACGAGCGCGACCATCATGCGCGAGCCGGTGAAGCAGAGGCGATCGAGCGCGTAGCCTGCGACGAGGCAGAAGACCCAGATGAAGTTCACCGAGCACCACGCGGTCTTGTAAGGAATCAGCGAGTAGGCGGAGAAACTCGCGAGTCCATATAGCGCAAACCAGCGAATCCGCGGATCACGGGCGGGGACCGCGAGGAAAAAGCCTACTCCGCTAATCATGGCCATGATCCCGGCGCCGCCCAGCGTCGTGAGCGCCAGATCCGGTGTGGGAAAGTTCGGCTGCAGGTAGTCGGCAGGACGAAACTCACGCGCGAGACTCGATACCGCGATGATGTCCACGCAAAGCATCGCCACTCCCGTGACAACCAGCGTGGCTCCGGCGAGCAGCGAGCGTGGCACCGCGAGAAAGAACGAGACCAGGAAGCCCGCGAGCGCCGGCCACTCGTAATAGGCGAGCAGTTTCACCCAATAGACGAACTCCTTGTTGTGCCCGGATTCGCCGCGTGTGCCCTTCACCTGCATGTAGGCGAAGGTGTCGAGCAGTCCACGCACGCCCTGCCAATGGAGCCCGAAGCTGGAGTAGAAGGCCACGATCAGCCCGAGGCTCACCGCCCAGACTTTTGCGACATCGGTGCCGCTGAGTTCGGGCGGCGCAGGTTCAATTTCGGCGGAGCCGCGACGGCCGGTGAAGAGATCCGCCGGTCTGCGTCGCCGCGGCGGGAGCATCGGCTTTTGTTCTCCGTTGAGACGGCGGAACAGCGCCAAAGCGCCGAGCGCGAGGAATGCGGCAATGAAATGGAGCAGGTAAGTCTCCTTGGTCAGCACCATCCCCGTGAGGCCCATGCCCACCCACCAGAGATCGCTCTTCCGCCGCTCGCCCGTGGCCAACCCGCAGCCGCCGTAGCAGACCATGGCGGCAAACATCGCCAGCCACATCTCGTGGATCGCGTAACGCGAGTAGAAGGTCATCGCCGGCGAGATCGCTACGAAGAACGCGCCGAGCGCGACCGCGCGGAACGAAAGAAAGCGCCGGAACATTAGCATCAGCGCCACCAATGCGGTGCCCGCAAGCACCGTAGGCATGCGCAGTACCCACAAGCTGCGGCCGAACAATTGCTGGCCGACGAACAGCACGTTGAAATGCAGCGGCCCGTGGTAATTCGCCGAGTCGTATTGATACGGCCCGAGGGTCCTCATCGCATCGATGAAGCTGCCGTTCACACCTTCATCGAAGTGCGCGGGTTTGAAATCGAGCGCCCACACGCGGACGAGGAACGCCA
>CBHXZU010000547.1:0-4771 GCA_966125105.1 uncultured Prosthecobacter sp. | reverse complement strand
TGAAATTGCCGAGGGATTCCAGGGTGTTGGTGAAGCCCACCACGGAGATGGTCGCCAGCGCATTGTCATTGCCGATGACGCTCCCGCCGATGGTGATCGAGCCGGCGCTATAGACGGAGATTGCCGCCGCCGTGGTCATCGCGGTTCCGGTCTTCACCGATCCCGCGATGGTGAGAGAGCCGATCGAATTGGCGAAGATCTGGCCGGAGAGGCTGCCTGCCTCAGGCCCGGGCGCAAGGTCTCCTCCGATCGAAACAGACTTGCCTGCGCCAATGAGGAGTTTCCCAGAGTTCAGGATCGAGCCCTGCACTTTCACGGTGCCCGCGGTGACCGCCGCATTCAACGAACCGCTGAGCGCTCCATCGCCGCCCATGATGGAACCGCCCACGCGCGCATTTAACACGCCGGGAGCGACGATGGCGCCGCTTTGAGGACCATCTCCGCCCACGATTGATCCGACGACAGACACGGATTTCGCATTCGGCACGGAAATGAAACCGCTCTGCTCTGCCCCGCCGCCGATGATGCTGCCTTTCAGAAGGAATGAGCCTGCGTGGGCGAAATCGAGGCGCCCGGCATAAAGGCCGGAGCCTCCAATGATGCTGCCGGAGATCTGCGCGTTTCCGCATTTTCCATTCACCGTGACCTGCCCGGACAAAGCCCCGTTCCCACCTGCGAGATCGCCGCCAATGACCAGAGATTTCAGCCCGCCGTTGAACGTGTTTCCGATGAGGATCCGGCCCGACACGTTGCCTTCTCCACCGATGAGCGACTTCCCGATCTTGATGAAGCCGACGCTGCCGTCGAAGTTCGCGTTTGTGCCGGTCACGATCGAACCCGCGCTGGAGAGAGGGGTCACGGCGTCGTAGGTCCCGCCCTGCAGGGAGCCGCCGACGAGGATGCCCCCGATCGATCCGCCCGCCGAAATCTGTCCCGTCGATGCGCCAGATCCTCCGATGATATCGCCGCCGATTTTCACCAGCCCGATGTTTCCCTGCGCGTAGATCTGCCCTGAGAAACTCGCGGAGCCGCCGACGAGAGATCCTCCCACGGTGATCTTTCCGAAGCCGGCATCGATTTGACCGGCCGCATTCAGAGCGTTCAATTCGGCATGGCGCAGATCACCGGCCACCGTAATTTGCGCGATGCCCCCGGTGATGAAGCTGCGCAACGTGCCGCCATTTGCCTGGGTGGATGTTCCGAATAGGCCCATGGAGTTTGCGGTTAGCGTCTTCAGTCCGGGCGCTGCGGGGTCAGGGTCTCCGGCGACGATGCGACCGAGGTCGCCCATGACTTTCACCGAGGCGAGGTCGATGTCCTTGGCCTGGACGAAGCCGACGTTGGCGAGACCGTTGCCGACTCCGTTGACCGCCTTCGCCACGACGGAAACAGCGGCGCCGGCGAATTGCGGATCGTTCAGCAGGAGCGACTGAAGTTGTTGCGGGCCCGAATCGCTGAAAGCGGTGTCGAAAGTGAAGTTGTTCGGCGTGAGCGTGCCCTTGGAAACCGTGACGGTGACGATGTCACCGTCGACGTCGGTGTAAGAAACGGCGTGTCCGCCGGGCAGCACGGTCGCGGGGGCGATGCGAGACTCGAGGAGTTCGATGACGGCGGTTGCTTTCATGCCCGCATCGTGAACACAGGCGTGGCCGCGCGCCTATTGGGCGAGGGGCGAAGACGACGGAACGACGATTCGTCTTTTGGCTAAGTGGTAATTGGGGCGGCAGCGGCTACCTTGTGCCTGGCTTGCCAAGCTGCGTTTTTGGTGTGCCCGTCTGGGAAGAGGTTGGATGGCGGGAGATGACGCGACGATGTTCGGGCGAGGGCTGTGCATGCAACGCGTGTTCACCCCGCTTTGGAAAGCTAGGCCACAAAGTTTGCGCTTCGCGGTGGGGTGGACTCGGATTTCTATCTCCGCCGCGATCGCCGTGGTTCAGCTTTGCGGAATAGGTCCACGAATGCGCGTACGTGGGGTTTGGGGTTGTTCGCGGGCCAGCCGATCTTGGCGATGATGGGGTCGAAGGCGGGGAAGAATGGGCGGCTGACGAGGGACTTTGGGAGGGAGGTTGCGGCGCTGTCTGCGACGATGGCGGCGGCGTTGTAGGCTTCTAGGGTGGCGAACATCGTGGAGACTCCGTCGCGTTCAAGGGCCACGAACTTTGGGGTGATTCCGCGGGATTTCAGGATCTTTCGGATGTGCGGCAGGTACTCGGGGAAGGTCTCACGGTGCAGGCCGACAAGGGGCAAGCTCTGCAGATCTTGCGGCGAGACGCGCTTGCGTTTGGCCAGGGCGTGGTCGGCCCGCATCACCAAGGCGAGCGACATTCGGCGAAACTCCTCCCACTGAAAATTGGGCGTCTCTCTCTCGAAAGAATCGAGGGTGATGACGACGTCGAGTTCTCCATCGCGCGCCATGCGGCTCATCTCTTTGGGAAAGAGGTCGGCCAATTCGACGCGCGTCCGCGGATGCGCGGCGTGAAACTTCTCCAGCGCCCGGGGGAGGATGCCGGCGGTTGCCGATGGAGCGTAGCCGATGCGCAGGACTTCTGCGCGGGGTTCATTGCGCAGGCGCTGAACGGCGAGCTCGGCGCGGGCGATGATCTCGCGGGCTTCTTCGTAAAATTGCTCGCCGGCTTCCGTGAGCGTCACGGTGTTCTTGCCCCGCGCGAGGAGGGGCACGGCGAGTTCCTCTTCGAGGTCTTTCACCTGCCTGCTCAACGCGGGCTGCGTGAGGTGCAGGGCATGGGCGGCGCGGTTGAAGGATCCGTGCTTCGCGACAGCGATGAAGTAACGGAGGTGGCGAAGTTCCACTCCGGACGCTTGTTCATACAAAAAGTATGAACAAGGCCAAAAACAAGGCATTGGAGGGACTCCCTCGAGGGCGGGTATTCATCGGGAGCACGCTTATGAATACAAAAACCGAAGTTACTCTTCCGAATGCCGTGGCCCGCTACTTTGACGCGACCAATCGCTTTGATGCGGAGTCTGCCGCGGCTTGTTTCACGCCGGACGCGACAGTCCATGATGAAGGGAAAACCCACGTCGGAACGGAGGCGATCCGGGACTGGGTTGCGCATGCGAGTGAGCAGTATCAGCCGCAGGCGACGGTGCTCAGCGCTCGGGAAGACGGGGACAAGCTCGCAGTGGCGACTCGCGTGGCAGGGCAATTCCCGGGCAGTCCGGTGGAACTCGAGTTCGCGTTTTCCCTCCGCGACGAGAAAATTGCGGAACTCGCGGTTCAATGAAGGGCCGAACCAAGATGAGCGCCGCCCGGTTGCTCGTTTTCGCGGCGGCTGTGCTGTTGGTTTCCCTGGCCGGTTGCGGCCGGGGCGATCATCGCGCGGATTCGCCAACGGCCATTCAGCAGGTGGGTCTCGTCTGGCTCAAGCAGGCCGGCGATGCGAATGCTCGGCAGAAGGTCATCGATGCGGTGCATGAGTTTGGTCGGAGCATTCCCGGCATTGAGAGCGCTACCGTGGGAGAGACGGATGGGGAGGGCGGCCCTTATTCAGATACGAGTTTCGATGTCTGCTTCATCCTGACTTTCAAGGATGAGGCTTCGCGGCAGCGCTACAACAAGCATCCTGTTCATGAGAAGGCGGCGAAGGAGGTGTTCCTGCCGCTTTCGGCGAAGTTGCTGTTTTATCGGTTCATCTCGCGTCGGGGGTGAGCGTTTGGCGGGCCGGTCAGGGTATCATGCTCCAACAAAAGCGGACGCCGCGGGCGGGATTTCTCTTCCGCCTCGCGACGTCCGTTTGTTCATCGGGTGTCGTGATCGACTTTGGCGCGTGGGACAATTGGGTGTTCCGGTTGATGCGCTCGTTTTTGTGGATGGCTCGGGGTCCTTCAGTCGCTGAAGCTCCCTCAGGATGACCCTTTTTTGGCTGCGTCCTCGCGCGGAGCGCGGGGATTGTGCAGGGCTGGGATTTGCGGCTTCGCCGTTTCTGTTTCAGCAGTTCGGCGCCCGGGAGAACGCCGCTCCCAGTTACGCAAGCGACGTTCGGAGGGCTCTCGGCTTCGGACTAACTGCCCGTGGGTGGCGTTGTGCCGCCACTTCCGCTGTCGCCGCCGGTTCCACCGGAGCCGTCGCCGGGGGCTTCGGGAGTGACGACCGCCGGCGTGTAGAGGCGGGCGGCGGCGCGCCAGACGGGGATGAGCAGCGGGTCGGTGTTGCGCAGGTGTTTCACCACGATGGTGCTCAGCTCGCGGACGACGACGGTGGCGCGGCGCATGAGGGCGCCGAGACCGGTGGTGCCGACCTTTTGCGCCTGGCGACCCTGGTATTTGATTCCAGTGGCGGCGGCGAAGGCGGTGAGCTTCGTCGTGAGATCCACGTCGAAGTCGGCTTCGAAGCCACGGTCGGTGAAGAGGGTCTTCACCGCGGGTGTGGCGAGGTGGTCCACGAAGGACGCGCCGGTGTTGAGGAGACGGGCGTAGCTGTTGCCCGCCTTGTTGAGGCGGAACAGGTCGCGGATGCCCGGGTGTTCCTCGCGGTCGAGACCTTTCGCCGTGTCCGAGATCTCGGTCACGATGCCGAGGATCTCGGCACGCAAGGCGCGGCGTTGGGCGGAGCCGCTGCGGTAGGTGTTGAAGCCGCCTTCCTGGCCGGAGCCGTAGTCGAGCATGTCCTCGTGGAGGGTGTTCACCTCGGTGATGAGCACGGTGGCACGCGGGATGGCGGGTGTGATGGCGTGGTCGAGGACGTATTGTTTGATGCGGCCCAGACGGTCGACGCCTTGGATTTGGGTTTTGTTCATATGTTTACTTTTGC
>CBHXZU010000546.1:0-4774 GCA_966125105.1 uncultured Prosthecobacter sp. | reverse complement strand
GAGAGCGTCGAGAAGAGCGATCAAACGGGGAGATACTCGTTCCTAATCGTTGATCCGCACATCATCCTGGAGAGTCAGTGGAAAACTGTGCGCGTGACGGAGGACGGCAGCGTACGCGAGTTTGAGACGAAGCGCGATCCGCTCGCCGATCTCGAAGAGCTTATGGCGCGATACCAATACGTGCCGCTGCCGGATGAACCGGCGGAGTTCCGCACCCGCTTTGCTGGTGGAGCCGTCGGTTTCCTGGGCTACGAGATGGTTCGGTTCTTCGAACCAACGGTCCCGGCGCCGCCAAAGGATGAGCTAGGCCTGCCGGAAAGCCTCTTTGTCATCGCGGACACCATTCTTGTTTTCGATCACCTCAAGCGCCGCCTGCGCATCGTGGCAAATGCGTTGGTGAATGGAGATGCGGATGCGGCGTATCGCGATGCCACGCGGCGCATCGAGGACCTCGCGGCAAAATTGGCGCGGCCTCTGCAATTGCCGCCGTTTCCCGTCACTCCCGCGCCCAAGCCGGCTGAGGCGACGAGCAACACGACGAAGGAGGAATACATGGGGATGGTGACGCGCGGGCAGGAATACATCCGCGCGGGCGACGTCTTTCAGTTCGTTCCTTCGCAGCGCTTCGAGACTGACTACGTCGGCGACCGGTTGACGCTTTACCGCGCGCTTCGTGTGGTAAATCCGTCACCCTACATGTTCTGCATGAATTTCGCGGGCCGCTTTTCACTCGTGGGCAGCAGCCCGGAAGTGCATGTGCGCGCCATCGATCGAAAGATCGAGATTCGGCCCATCGCCGGCACGAGAAAACGCGGCACGACGCCGGAGGAAGACGAAGCAAACGCAGCGGACCTTCTTGCCGATCCCAAAGAGCGCGCCGAGCACTTGATGCTCGTCGATCTCGCCCGCAACGACGTCGGGCGCGCGAGCGAATACGCCAGCGTGAAGGTGAACGACTTTATGATCATCGAGCGCTACAGCCACGTGATGCACATCGTGAGCAACGTGGAAGGCCGTCTCCGCGAAGACCGCAGCGCCTACGACGTGATGCGCGCGACTTTCCCCGCGGGCACGGTGAGCGGCAGCCCGAAAGTGCGCGCCATGCAGGTGATCAATGAGTTCGAGAAATCGAAGCGTGGTGTCTATGCGGGCGCCGTTGGGTATTTCGGCTTCGATGGCAACAGCGACTCGTGCATCGCCCTTCGCACCGTGGTTCTGAAGGACGGCAAAGCCTACGTGCAGGCGGGCGCGGGCGTCGTCGCGGACAGCACGCCGGAGGGCGAGTACCAGGAAACCGTGAACAAAGCCATGGG
The DNA here is from genome assembly GCA_966125105.1 of uncultured Prosthecobacter sp. Taxonomy (GTDB): domain Bacteria; phylum Verrucomicrobiota; class Verrucomicrobiia; order Chthoniobacterales; family Chthoniobacteraceae; genus SXWH01. The sequence continues at coordinate 3,461 of CBHXZU010000546.1, read as the reverse complement.
CATGATGGCCGCCATTGCGCGCGCTCAAGCCGTGGCTCCCACCATTCAGAAGTCCGTCAGCTAACGCGCGCCATGCTCCTCGTCATCGATAACTACGACAGCTTCACCTACAACCTCGTGCAGTACTTCGGCGAACTCGGCGCCGACATGCTGGTGAAGCGAAACGACGAAATCACGCTCGACGAAATCGCCGCGCTCAAGCCTGAGCGCATCTGCATTTCGCCTGGCCCCTGCACGCCGAATGAAGCCGGCATCTCCTGCGACGTGATCCGCAAGTTTGGCCAATCCACCCCTCTCCTCGGCGTGTGCCTCGGTCACCAAAGCATCGGCCAGGTCTTCGGCGGCGATGTCGTCCGCGCCGGCCGGCTCATGCACGGCAAAACCTCGCCGATCCTGCATAACAACCAAGGTGTCTTTGCCGGCCTGCCTTCGCCCTTCGAGGCGACGCGCTACCATTCGCTGCTCGTGAAACGGGAGACCTTCCCGGCCGCGCTCGAGATCACGGCGTGGACGGCTGAAGATGAGATCATGGGCCTCCGGCACCGCGAGTATCCGATCCAGGGCGTGCAGTTTCATCCGGAGAGCATTCTCACGCTCGAAGGGAAGAAGCTGTTGAAGAACTTCCTCGAAAGCTGAGTGGCCTGGGGAAACACCAAAAACTAAACACTAAAGGTGAACGGACGGTCGGGAGACGCTTTGGTTTTTAATGTTTAGTGTTTAGTGTTTCGCCTTTGGCCTTCCGCAAACTACCCAATGTCTCGAACCCGCACTGTGCAGGAACCTGCGACCCTCCTTCCATTTCTCTTCGCCAGTTGGCCGGATGTGAAGAAGAAGCAGATCCGCGCGTGGCTGAAGTTCCAGGCGGTGACGGTGAATGATCGAGCGATCTCGCAATTCGATCATCCGCTGAAGCGCGGCGATGTCGTGGCCATTCGAACAGATCGCTTCGCCGCTCCGCGCACGAAACTGCGCTCCGGCATCAAGATCCTGTTCGAAGACGCGACGCTCATGGTGATCGAGAAACCGGAGGGGCTGCTGAGCATCGCCAGCGAGGCGGAGCCGGAGAAAACCGCCTATTTCCAACTCACCGAATACCTCCGCGAGGGTCGCGCTCAATCCAAGGAGCGCGTGTGGATCGTGCACCGCCTCGATCGTGAAACGTCCGGACTGATGGTTTTTGCGAAGACGCCGCAGGCGAAGGAAGCGCTGCAGGGCGGTTGGGACCAGGTGGAGAAGAAATACGAAGCCGTGGTAGAGGGCAGGCTGGCGAAGCCGAAGGGCACGTTGGAATCCGATCTCGACGAGTCGAATCCCTACAAGGTCTTCAGCACGCGTCCGAGTGAAGCGACGCGTCACGCGGTCACGCATTACCGTGTGTTGGGAGAGGGGAATGGGAGGTCGCTCGTTGAGCTTACGTTGGAGACTGGCCGCCGGCATCAGATCCGGGTGCAGCTTGCGGACGTGGGCTGTCCCATCGTCGGAGATAAGAAATACGCCGCCAAAACTGATCCGGCGCGGAGGCTCGGCTTGCACTCTGCGTATCTTCGCTTTGTGCACCCGGGAACAGGCAAGGAGCTCTCGTTCACCTCACCTCTTCCCAAAGACCTCGCCCGCCTCTGCGCGGCAAAAAGTTTAACCGCGACGACGCGACGAGAGGGCGCGGCGCCTCGGTCCCGGCGTCGCAAAGGCAAAGAAAGCAACGTGTCGCACACGGACTCGATTCCTCCGCATGCCGCCCCGTCGCGTCCGTCGCGTCGTCGCGGTTAAATGTGCCGCGCAGTCTGCGCTCGACAGGCCGGGGAACGTGGCCAGCTTTGTGCGGATGTCGGATGATCTTTTTGCGGCGCAGACGGCGCAGAACGAGGCGGCGGTGACTGCGGCGGCGCCGCTCGCCGAACGCATGCGTCCGCGCAGTCTCGATGAGTTCACCGGCCAGGAGCACATCCTCGGTCCGGGCAAGCTGCTCCGGCGCGCGATTGAGGCCGATCGCATTTCGAGCATCATTCTTTACGGTCCGCCGGGAACCGGGAAGACCACGCTCGCGCAGATCATTGCGAACGCGACGCAGTGCCGTTTCGAGCAGCTCAGTGGCGTGGAAAGCAGCATCGCGGATCTGCGCAAAGTCGTCGCGTCCGCCGCAAATCGACTCCGCACGAGCGGGCAGCGCACGATCCTTTTCGTCGACGAGATCCATCGCTGGAACAAAGCGCAGCAGGACGTGCTGTTGCCGGACGTCGAGCGCGGCACCGTGCGGCTGATCGGCGCCACGACGGAGAATCCCTTCTTCTACGTGAACAGCGCGCTCGTTTCACGCAGCCAGGTTTTCCAGCTCGAGCCGCTGAAGCCGGAGAATCTCAGCGCGGTATTGCGCAGGGCGCTTGCGGATACCGAACGCGGACTCGGCAAACACGACGTGGATGCCGATGCCGACGCGATCGGACATCTCGCGATCGTGGCCGACGGCGATGCGCGCAAGGCGCTCAACGCGCTCGAGATCGCGATCCTCACCACGCAACCCGGCGCGAACGGGCGCATCCATTTCACCCATGCCGTCGCGGAGGAGAGCATTCAGAAGAAGGCCGTCGTCTACGACGCGACGGGCGACCAGCACTACGACACGATCAGCGCCTTCATAAAAAGCGTGCGCGGCTCCGATCCCGACGCCGCTCTCTACTGGCTCGCGAAGATGCTCTACGCCGGCGAGGACATCCGTTTCATCGCGCGCCGTCTCGTCATCCTCGCGAGCGAAGACATCGGCATGGCCGATCCGCAGGGCTTGATCCTTGCGGTCGCCGCGCAGCAAGCGGTGCAATTCATCGGCATGCCCGAGGCGCGCATTACGCTCGCGCACGCGACGGTCTATCTCGCGACGGCGCCGAAATCGAACCGCGCTTATATGGGCGTCGATGCCGCGATGGCAGAGGTAAAGGAAGGCGTGACCCTCGCCGTTCCCAGGCATTTGCGAAGCACGGGCCACAAAAAAGGTGCAAAAGCTCTCGGCCACACCGGCTATCAATACAGCCACGAGGGTGAGGGCGCTTACATTCCGCAGGCTTACCTGCCGGAAGGTCGACGCTATTACGAGCCGACGGAAAACGGCTACGAGAAGCGCGTGCGCGAGCGGCTCGACTACTGGCGCGCCCTTTTTGAGCAGTCGCAGAAACCTGCTGCCGAATAGGCGACACGTCGCGCGGGAAGGATGGGTTCGCTGGCATTCCTCCTCCGCTAAGGCGGACTTTGCGCGACAGAAATGGTGCCTTTCCCCGGAAAGGGCACCTCAATTCCGGGAAGATGCGTGGCCTTTCGGAAGCCATTGACGCGCATCGGCCCATCAAATCGCCCGCTGTTACTCCCCGCAGAACGCCTCGCATTTCAGTAGACGCTTTGCGCAACCGCTGCACACTAGTTGCTCCCTGAACCTTCGTGATGACCTCCAGCACCCGTGAACTCCTCGCGTACCT
>CBHXZU010000545.1:0-4782 GCA_966125105.1 uncultured Prosthecobacter sp. | reverse complement strand
CGCAACTCGATGTTTCCGCTAAAGCATAGCGTGCGCTTCGTCGCGCGGGACGGGCGCGAGTCTGCGCCGTTCTATTTTTCGGAAACGATTCCCGGCGAAGGCGCGGTGACCTGGCAGGTGGAGCGTGGCGAGTTTGATCGATTGCTGCTCGAGCACGCGGTGGAAAACGGCGTCGATGTTTGCACGGAGCGGTGTGTGAGCTCCGTGATCTTCGAAGGCGATCGCGCGGTGGGGGTCGTCGCGGTGGACGCTGACGGGGAGCAAACCGAGACGCGCGCCAAGGTCGTGGTGGATGCCTCGGGACGCCACTGCCTCATTGGAAATCAACTCGGTCTCAAATCCGAGGTGCCTGGTTTGAAAAAGGCGTCCGTATGGGGATACTTCCGCGGCGGGATGCGCTTGCCGGGGATCGATGCCGGCGAGACGACCATTTTCCAAACCGAGGGTGGCGGATGGTTTTGGTACATCCCGCTGCCGAATGACATCGTCAGCGTGGGTATCGTCGCTTCGCCGGAGTATCTCTTCGCGCAGCAATACACGAAGGAGGAGTTGTTCGACTCGGAAATCGCGAAGTGCCCGGCGCTGGCTGAACGGCTCACACATGCGGAGCAATTTGGACCGGTACGGAGCCTGGGACGGCTAGCCTATATCAACCGGAAGACCTGTGGCGATGGCTGGGTGATGATCGGCGATGCGCGCGCTTTCCTCGATCCGATCTATTCGTCCGGGCTGTTCCTGGCGCTCGGATCTGCGCAACTCGCCGCGAAATGCATCCATGAGGGGCTTGCGGCGAATGATGTTTCCGCAGCGAAACTGGGAGCTTTCGAGCCCGCGCTCTGGGCGGGGGTGGATGTGATCCGGCGGCTGATCCATGCATTCTACGATCCGACGTTTAGCTTTAAGAAGTTCGTGGATCGCTTTCCGGAGCATCGGGCTGCGCTCATTGACTGCCTCGTGGGCGATGTCCTCAAGGACATGCGTGCATTCACCGAGGCGCTCGGGCAGATGACTCCGCCGCCCGGGCAGTTGCTTGCGGCTGCATAGGTCGGCAGGATTGCTGCATGAATCGCCGCCACTTCCTCCGAAGTTCCGCCTTCGCCGGCGCAGGCCTCGCGTCGTTGTCAGTCGACTCGTTGCGCGCTGATGCCGGCGCGCAAAAGGACGGGCGCGCCGAGTGGGTCGCTATGCTTATGCGCGTCGCGAGGCCGGTGATCGCGAACCTGGCTTCGAATCAACTGAAGGCGAAGATGCCAGTCGAAGCCGTGAAGGGACGCGTGGAGGATCGACGCGCGGTCACGCATCTCGAAGCGTTGGGTCGGACGCTCGGTGGGATTGCGCCGTGGCTTGGGGTCGCTGGCGCGGCGGCAGAGGAAGAGAAGGTTCGCGCGGAGTTCGCGGGCATGACGCGGCAGGCGTTGGCGAATGCCGTCGATCCCGCGGCTCCCGATCGGCTCGCATTTACGGCTGCCGCGCAGAACCTGGTTGATGCCTCATTCCTTGCGCTCGGACTTTCCCGCGCACGGACGGAGCTGTGGGATAAACTCGATGCTCCCGTCCGTGAGCGGATCATCGCCGCTCTGCAAAGCACGCGGAAATTCAAGCCCGGCCGGAACAACTGGCTGCTCTTCTCCGCGACGATCGAAGCATTCCTCGCCAGTGTCGGAGCGGAATGGAAGCCGGAGCCGATCGACGTGGCGATTCAGTCCCATGAGGAATGGTATAAAGGCGACGGCGCGTATGGGGATGGCCCGGATTACCACTGGGACTATTACAATAGCTTCGTCATTCACCCCATGCTCATCGCTGTGCTCGAGCTCATCGGGCCGGTGGATGGCCGGTGGAATGAGCATCGCGACGCAGTGCTGAAACGCGCTCGCCGGTATGCTGCGGTGCAAGAGCGGCTCATCGCGCCGGATGGGACTTATCCGCCAATTGGTCGTTCGATCACGTATCGGTGCGGTGCGTTTCATCACCTGGCGACGATGGCGTTGCGGCGGGAATTGCCGGAGGGCGTCGCGCCGGCGCAGGTCCGGGGGGCGCTCAGCGCGGTAATGCACCGCACGCTTGGCGCACCCGAGACTTTCGATGCGGAGGGGTGGCTCCGCATTGGCCTTGCGGGTCATCAGGCGTCGCTCGGGGAAAGCTACATCAGCACCGGTAGCCTTTATCTCTGCTGCTGTGCTTTTCTCCCGCTTGGGCTTTCGCCGGCGGACGAGTTTTGGTCCGCGCCCGCCGCTGAGTGGACTACGCGAAAGCTTTGGTCCGGTGGCGACCTGCGGGCGGACCACGCAATTTAGGACAATGATCGGCGCCGCTGGCTGGGGAAGGCTTTGGTCTCCAAGGGCCTGACTGAATCGTTAGAGAGGCGACGCGTTGAATGATCGGCCGGCAACGGCAAGTCCCGAGGATGACGAAAGCGGTGCCCAATCGCGGAAATGGGGTCCATTCGCTTCACGCAAACATCCCATTACGTCGTATTGAGCTCTTTTTGTAATCCAAATAGACCTCAGTACGTCGTATTGGGGTCTTTGCGGGAAAGAAAATGACCTCAGTCGCACGATTGACGGTCTCGGTGGCACGTAAATTCACCGCAATACGGCGTATCGAGGTGTTTCCGCGAACGAAATTGACCTCAATACAGCGTATTGGGGTGGTTGCGTGAACGCAAATGACCCCATTTCCGCTGTCGACGGCGGTATTATGCTCCTCATGTCCAGAGGCTTGCCCGTCTAACGTTCCGGACGAGCTCTGGAATCACGTTTCCAGACGACCCACACGCCGACTGGTGATCATGAGCAAGCCCGCGGTCCACGTCATCGAGATGACGGCGAACCATAGTTCGGCGTGATTGAGCCACCAGTGGGCGAGGGGTGTCTTGTTCGCGGATTCCGGCGGGATCTGCTCGAGGGCAAAGAGGGCTTGAATGCGGAAGGCGTCGAGCGGGTTGGACATGAGGAGGGCGACCCACGCATCCGGCGTCTTTTGCAATGCCGGCCACTGAGCGGCGAGGAGCGCGACGAGATCGACGCCGAACAGCAGGAACAGCCAAACGCAGACGCTGACGACCAGGCCCTGCACGCGATCGCCGACGAGAAAGCCTGCGCATAGCCCTATGCTGCAAAAGGCGGCGACCAACCCAACGGTTTGGAAGTAGAGCAGCACCAGGGAACCGCTCGCGCCTTCCGTGGTCCATGCCGGCGCGAACAGTAGCGCCAGCACGCCGGAAAAGATGGCGGTGAGGGTCGTGAACTTTCCGATTACCGACGCCCATCGAGGTGCCGGCTGCGCAAAGAGGATCGGCCATTCTTCCGCTTCGGCGCGGGCGCTGCTCACCCCGGCGAGGAGCGCGAAGAGCGTCACGAAATAGAGCGCTACCTGGAGTAGGAAGAACGCGACGGAACCGGTCTCCTCGCTGAGCATGACCGCGGAGATCCCGCCTCCTAGAGCCAGGACGGAAAAGACCTGGAAGTAACGATTGAGGAGCGCGGCGCGGAGCTCGCGCAACAACACGCCGCGCAGTGGAGCGAACGCGCTGGGGGCATCAGGGTATTCGATAGTTGCGGGCAGGTTGTTCATACGTGGGATGCCAATGGGCTCGGCAGGGCGCTGCCCACCGTGGTGAGCGTGATCGATTCGTCTTCGTCGAAGTCTCCGGGCAGATTTGCCGGGTCGAGTTCGCGTTCCACGGCGCCATCGCGGCAGAGGAGGCAGCGATGGGCGACGTTGTTCCACTCGGCGATGAGGTGCGTGGTGACGAGCACGGTTTTCCCTCGGCGCGCTTCGTCGTGAAGAATTCCCTGGAGACGTCGGCGCCAGGCGGGATCGAGGCTGATACCGGGTTCGTCGAGGATGAGGACCGGAGCATCCGGGAGCAGGAGCAACGCTACGCCAAGTCGCTGGCGCATGCCGCCGGAGAGCGCACGGGTCTGCTCGTGGGCAACGTGGCGAAGACCAGCGATCTCGAGAACGGCTTCTCGTCGTGCGCGGGGGATTGCGCGCAGCCGCGCGTAGAAATCCATGATCTGCGCGCAGGTAAATCGAGGATGGAAGCTCGGGGTTTGCGGGAGGAAGGACAGGTGGTGCTGGGCGGCCAGTTTCTCGCGAACGATGTTCTTCCCCGCGATGCTTGCATCGCCAGAATCAGCGCGCGCGAGACCGGTGAGCAGCTTGAGTGTCGTGCTCTTTCCTGCGCCGTTTGGGCCGACGAGCAACGTGATTTCGCCCGGTCGCGCGGTGAAGCTCACGCTGCGGAGAACGGTTTTGGAGCGGTAGGACTTGGATAATTGGCGGGCGACGATCATGGCTTGGAACTTTTGTTTCGCTGACGTGAACCGAAGTCCGCGGTGAGCGGGGCGCGGTCTTCGATGGAGTGGACACCGGGAAGCGCTGCGCGCTGATTTGCGAAGCGCAGCACCTTGATGGCGGGGCTTTCTGAGAGCAGGGCGATCGATGGGAAATCGCGCCGCAGCACGCCGAAGATGTCGAGTTCGCGGTGCGGCAGGTCGTTGATCCCGTCGCGATTCAGGTCGAAGGCGGTGGCGCTGTCCCAATAGTTGCCGACTCCGGCGAGCGCCCATTGATTTGTGCCGTTGTCGCTCGTGACTTCGACGGGATGCAGGTTGCGCGTGAAGCGGTTCGTGGAGAAGCCGTTCTCGTCGGAGTTCGAGCCGAAGCGCAACCCGATGTAGTTGTGGGCAACCGTGTTTCCGATCATGCGATTGCGATTGCACTGATTGAAAGAAAGCCCGACGGCGTTGTGCTCGATGCTGTTGGACTCGAGCC
>CBHXZU010000544.1:0-4789 GCA_966125105.1 uncultured Prosthecobacter sp. | reverse complement strand
AGAACTTGTGTGCTCTTACGAGCATCGCGAGTTCCGTTGTGTATCTGTCATTCATGGTGGTGTTCCTTTCTTGTTTGGTAGTCTGACCGGACTCGACCATGCGGCGCCGTGCACTGCGCCGGATCTCCGGTGTGGTCATGAACGGGCTTCGCCGAAACGTTGTTCGCGGTCCGCCACCCGGCGGATGGAACTTCGCGTCCCGAAGCTCATGCATTCATGACGTGGTGGAAGGTAGCAAAGTGCGCGTGCCCGGGATCGGAGCACGGCGGAAGATTTTTTGAAAAATGGGCGTTTTACTCTGGAAAAAAGTTTCAGCGATGACGAGCGCACCGTCGAAAAGGGGTGGGTTTCGGGCGGAAACCGCACCTTGTTCAGTGGGTCGGGGGCGGATCGCAGAAGCAGTCCATCCGCATTAAACTCCAGGCACCCAATTCCCTTCCGGATCGGCCGCTGTGGCCCCAAGCGTGACCGCGTGTGTCTTCTCCAGTAAGCCGCAGCTCGTAAGCCAGGCGAGCTAAGGCACAGTGGTCAGCTGCGCATTCGCCGGCGAATGTATGTGCTGCCAAGCGGAAGTAATCGAGGTCCCCGGCGAACCGTTGTCCGTCACGTCGGGATTCAGGCGAGCGTCGGGCCTGGCGTGCAGGAATTCCGGGTATCCCGGATCCGCACAAGCGGCGCCTTGTTCGCGCTCCGAAGTGGCACCACCTGAATCGTGACATCGCCCATGCCGACGAACTCCGTGTTGGGAATCGTGCACCGGAGAACACATATCCCACGGTACTTGGGTGATTGAATACACCGGCGGCGGCGAGAGCTGGGCCTCGGCGCCAACCGGCCTCCTGCGTCGTCAATGAGGCTTTTACAATCGCTCCCAACTTCCGGGTTTTTGTCCGGACTCCATGTGTGTGCGGCCTCAGCTTCGGCCGCATCCATGGAATCTTGCGATTCAACTGCGGAACTGTGCACTGCGACCTCGGTTTTCCTATTTCCGACGCAGACTAAGACTTGTGCAATGCAACACACTGGACCAGTGGGCTGGAATTTTGAGATGCGTGGCCGGATTTTTGAATCGACGGAAGTGATGGTCGCGGCGCGCCGCGACTGTTTTGGGTTGCGGCGGTAGAAAGTCGAGGTTCGGCGCAGGTGAAGACTTGCGCACCGCCAGCGAAGACCGCTTCGCGAGTGTCAATCCGAACCGCAGGCCCGGAATGGCGAACGGCAGGCGAGGAATACCCGAGCGCAGGCACTAAAGTTTTGGACTCGGGGGCAGGATTATCGAGCGCAGCTCAAGTATTTCCTTTCTAAGCGGCCGATCTTTTCGATCGCAAACGGTGATTTCTTATTCGCAGGGCAGGAATTCCAAGACGCATGCGCAGTACGAGCGCTTACTGCCATCTCTCGCAAGCATGAGCGAACAGCTTAGTCTCTGCGCTTGGTAGCGGCTTGGGCGATCCAAGGACGGGGATCTGAAAAGTGCGGTGGCGTTCATTCCCCTTCCCGTTCTGGAGCTGGATGATGATGATTTCATCAGTCGCATCTGCTGGCTCGCCCCAAGCGACTTTGCCCAGCAGAGACTGTCAGGGCCATTTGCCGGACATCCAAGGCGCAGGCCGCGGTCTTCTCATTGGCACGAGGGGATGGATGAGGAGCCGGTTATATTGCGGGCACTCGGGCAGACAAATGGGAGAAAGTCTTGGCGGGGAATGCTTCCAAAGCGATGACGAAGATCATGGGGGCAATCCCTCGTGTCACGGTCTAAAACGACGCGTCGTGCTCAGCCCCGGCGTCTTTTCGCTTCCGTTCCCGCGCTAAGGCGTTTCCTTTTGCGGGCATGTTTACAGGCCTGGTCGTTGAAACGGGAGAGTGCGTGAGCCTTACTTCGAACCAAGCGAGCGCTCGGCTCGTATTGCGCGCGCCCGAGGTGGGGCCGGGGGCGGCGATCGGGGACAGCATCGCGGTGAATGGCTGCTGCCTCACAGTGGTGGCGCGCGATGGGGACGTGGTCACTTTCGATCTCCTGGCGGAGACCCTCCGCCGCACGAGCCTAGGGCAACTGGCTCCCGGCAAACGCGTGAACCTCGAGCCCGCGCTTTCCGCCGGCGCCAAGCTGGGGGGTCACTTCGTGCAGGGCCATGTGGATACGGCCGCGAAGATCCTCGATTTCTCCGAGCACGGCGCGGATTACCGGCTGGAGGTGGAACTGCCCCGCGAGTTTGCCGGGTATGTGGCGTATAAAGGGAGCATCGCGATCGATGGGATCAGCCTCACGGTCGCGGAGGTGAAAGCGGGGAGCCTGGTCTGCTGGATCATTCCGCACACCCGCGCGGTCACGAACCTGGCCGAACGCCGGGCCGGCGATTTGGTGAATCTCGAGTTTGACCTGCTCGCCAAATACGTGGAGCGGATCATGCAAGTTCGCGAAACTCAGCCACCGCAACAGCCCCGGGCATGAGCGGGAAAATCGAAGTTCGGCCAATCACCGCGGAAGACACCATCGAGATTCGCTGGGCGATTTTGCGTCCGGGCTTCCCGCGAGAATCGGCCGTCTTCCTCGGTGACGATGCCGCGACGACGCGGCACCTGGGCGTGTTCATGGACGGGCGGCTCGTCGGTGTCGCCTCGCTCTACGAGGCGGCATTGCCCTACGAAACCGCCTCTTTTCTCCCGCAACAACTTCGCGGGATGGCCACGCTGCCCGAGGTGCGCGGATCCGGCTGCGGACGCGCCCTTCTGGAAAGCTGCGAGGAGGCGGCAAAGCGGGCGGGCTCAAACCTGCTCTGGTGCAATGCGCGGCGGACTGCGGTGGAATTCTATCGGCGGCACGGATGGGAGGTCTGCAGCGAGGAGTTCGACATTCCGACAGTCGGTCCGCATTTCCGGATGCGGCGGGCGGTGACGTAGCGCGAGGCGCAATTGCTTCTTCCTTCTTAAAATCGACCGATTCGCACTCGCAGGTCGTCCATCGGCTGCCAGCCTTCAACCACATTCGCGGGCGGGCTCTCCCGTCGTGGTGCAGGGAGTGACTTGGCCCTTTACGACATGCGGTTCCGCGTCGCCGTGTAAAGAGAGACGATTCCCCCGGTGAGTGCTTCGCTCCGCGCCGCGTGGAAGCCGGCTCCGCTGATCAGTTCATTCATGGCTTCACCGCTCGGGAAGACCTCGATGGAATCCGCAAGGTATTCGTAGGCTGATTTTTCGCCGGTAACCGTCGAAGCAATCCGCGGCAGGACCCGATGGAGGTAAAACCGGTAAATCCCGCGCATCTTGCCCTTTGGAACCGAGAAATCGAGCACGAGCAAATGGCCACCCGGCTTCAGCACCCGCGCCATTTCGGCCAGAGCGTCCGGCCAGGATTCCATGTTCCGGAGGCCAAAGGCGATGGTGAGGACGTCGAACGTCGCCGACGGAAACGGCAGCCGCATCCCATCCGCCTGCACCAAGTGCCGAGCCCGCTTTCGCCGGGCCACGTGCAACATCGGGAGGCAAAAGTCCGCGCCCACGACCATCGCGCCGGGACACGCCCTGCGGATCGCCCGGGCGAGATCCCCGCTGCCGGTGGCGAGGTCCAGCACGGTGGCAGGGTTCCAGCTTTTCACAATTTTGGCCGCTCGTTTGCGCCAGAAAAAATCAAACCCGCCACTCAGGAGGTGATTCGCGAAGTCATAACGCCTTGCAATTGCGCCAAATAGCCGCTGGACAGCCAGACCTTTCCCCGGAGCGGGCATGGTGCTAGGCTTGACGGCGTTTTCCGGCATGCAAACAGGCATAAGGCGTGCTCACTTTCCCGTCGAACGAATCCTGCGGAATCAGCCCACCGCGAATGTCCAGACCACTACTTCCGAAAGCCAGAATCCTCGTCGTCGATGACGAGCCCTCGAATGTGCGCCTCCTCGAGCGCATGCTGGATCTCTTTGGGGGCATCGAATACCGCTGCACCACCGACCCGCGAGAGGCGGTGTCGCTTTTTGCCGAGTTTCAGCCGGACCTCGTGCTGACGGACCTGCACATGCCTCACCTGGATGGCTACCAGCTGATGTCGCAGTTCCAGCAACTGATCCCGGAGGACAGCTTTTTGCCGATCGTCGTGCTCACCGCCGACATCACCGCCGAAACGCGCCGGCGCGCGCTGGCCACGGGCGCGAGCGACTTCATCACCAAGCCGCTCGACACTACGGAGGTGCAACTGCGGCTCCGGAACCTCCTGGAAAACCGCTTCCTCAACCTGCGCCTGGAAGAAACGGTGCGGCAGCGGACGAGCGAGCTGGAAGACGCGCTCGAGCAGCTCCAGGCTGCGCAGCAGCAGGTGGTGAAGCAGGAGCGTCTCAGCGCGCTCGGCATGATGGCCGGGGGCATAGCGCACGATTTCAACAACGCGCTCACGATGATGCTGGGCTATGGGGAGCTCTTGCTGCCGTGGTTTGCCAAGGTCGCGCCCGGGTCGAAAGAGGGCAACTACATGACCCACATCGTGCAGGCCGCGCAGGACGCCACACACGTGGTCAGCCGCCTCCGCGAATTTTACCGTCCAGCCGAGAAGAACGAAGTGCGCGCGCCCGTCTGCCTGAGCGAGCTCTGCGGGCAGGTGGCTTCCTTTACCGCGCCGAAGTGGAAAGCCAGCGGAGCGATCGAGGTGCACACGGAAACGCCAGAAGTGCCGAAGGTGCTGGGCAACGCCGCGGAGCTCCGCGAAGTGCTGACCAATCTCGTCTTCAACGCCGTCGACGCGATGCCGAAGGGTGGATCGATCACCATTCGCACGCGACAGCTTCCCGACCAGGTGCGCGTGGAT
>CBHXZU010000543.1:0-4790 GCA_966125105.1 uncultured Prosthecobacter sp. | reverse complement strand
CTCATGTCCGAAGTAGCAGCCAAGCCATTGTACAACGCGAAGAATCTCCTCCAGGCGCTTCATCCCGTAAACTACAAGCTGACGGGCGAAGCATCGGAAAAGGATACGCGTCACCACGAAATCTCGCTCGCGGGCTCCGGCCTTACTTACGAAGCCGGCGACGCGCTGGCAGTGAAGCCGACGAACGACCCGAAGCTCGTGGAACTCACGCTCAAGGCGCTCGGTTTCAGTGGCGATGAGACGGTGAAAGTGAAGGATGTGGAGAAGCCGATTCGCGAGGCATTCTTCCGCGATTACCAACTTCATTTCGTCGAGAAGAAGTTCATGCAGAAGCTCGCGGAGAAGGGCTGCGCCAACGCTGCCGAACTCCTGAAGCCCGAGAACTCCGCCCAACTGACGGCCTATCTCAACACGAAGAATGACACGCGCGATTACATCGACGTCGTCGGCGAATACCCGGAGATCAAGTGGGCGCCCCAGGAGTTCTGCGACACACTGCGCGCGCTGAACATTCGTCTCTATTCCATTTCCTCGTCGCTCAAAGCGCACCCGGAGTCCGTGCACCTCACCGTCGCCGCCGTTCGCTGGATGTCGCGGGGTCGCGAGCGCAGCGGCGTATGCTCGACGTTCCTTGCCGAGCGCTGGGAAGGTGACACGACGGCGGGAATCTTTGCGCAATCGCAGAAGCACTTCCGCCTACCAGAAGACACGAACGCGCCGGTGATCATGGTCGGCCCTGGTACCGGTGTCGCCCCATTCCGCGCATTCCTCGAAGAACGTGAAGCCGTCGGCGCGAAAGGCCGCAACTGGCTTTTCTTCGGCGAGCAGCGCGCGGCGCAGGACTTCTTCTACAAGTCGCAGTTTGAGACCTGGAAGAGCAACGGCATCCTTTCGCGCTTCGATACCGCATTCTCCCGCGACCAGGCCGAGAAGATCTACGTGCAGACGCGCATGCGCGAGAATGGCGCCGAAATCTGGAAGTGGCTGCAAGATGGCGCCTACTTCTACGTCTGCGGCGATAAGAACCGCATGGCAACCGACGTGCACAACGAACTCATCTCCATCGCGCAAATCCACGGCGGCAAAACGCCAGAGGAAGCGAAAGCCTACATTGAAGAGGGCATGATGAAGACCGAGAAGCGCTACCGCCGCGACGTCTACTAAGGGAGCACGGGCCTCCGGCCAGTAACGAGCGAGCGAGCAAGCGGAGTTGATTCCGGACACTGCAAACAGTCGCCCTAACGCATGCCGTCTATCGCGGTGGCGTGCCCGACGAATCTCGGGTCACGCTATCTCGTCACGAGCACGCGCAAGTTCCGGGCGGGATGGAGCGGATCACTCGTGAGGTAAAGGTCGCGCACTTCGACGGTGCGCGTCGCGCCGCTGCCTGTCTCCGAAACGACCACGCCCGCGGCGAGTGCGGAGGTCACTCCGCCGTTCACGCTGCTCGCGAGATCCGTCCACGGCCCCGCGGGACTGTCGGCTCCTTGGACGGTAATCGTCGCGTCTGTATTGGCCATTACTCGGGTAAAGGTGATCGCAAGCCTTCCGCCAACGATGCTGCTCTGCGTGAGCGGCGTTTGCGTCACTGCGGTTGGGCTGGTGCCAAAGGTGTACTCGAAGAGATTGATGACGCCGTCTTTCTCTGCGTCGACCAAGTCACCCACGACGGCTGAGTTGTTCACCTCCGCCGGGAAATTAGCCAACTGCCAGTTCTGGAAAGGTGTGGGGTCGATACGTGTGAGCACGACATCATTTCCGCTGCCGCCCGTGTAGCTGATGCGCCACCATTGGCCGTCCTCGTAAAACTCGGCGTCTTGCGGAAGGCCAGCGAAGGTGCCGCTCACGGCGCTGGAATTGCCGCTGTTGTCGATGATGCGGAATGTCGTTCCGGCGGCCAGTCCCGGCGCGGCGATAATCTCCAGCGTGCCGGCGAGATTGGCGGCAGCTGCCGCATGGGTGAGATTGATACGATCGTATTCCGTGCCCGCGGTGGGGCCATTAAGGCGAACGCGGAGCGTTGCCGCGGATGTCATCACCAAGCCGCCGTTCACCGCGCGCGTTCCGGTTGTCGCGCCGAAGGCGAGCACGCCACCGCTCATCAGCACGCTCCCATTCAAGCTGCCGCCGAGTTCGATTCGCCCCGCCTGGATTGTCGTGCTCCCGGTGTAGGTATTGGCCGCATTCAACGCGACTGTTCCCGTGCCCGTTTTGGTGATGCCACCATTCGTGACGGGCACGTTGATCGACAAGTCGGTCCCTGACGCGACGTTCGTGATGTTGAGCGTTCGGGTGGATCCTCCCAAATCGACAAAGCCGCTGTTTCCCGTGCCCGCTCCGTTCGCGATCGTGGCCGGCGTGCTCGCGAGACCGCTGAAGACCGGGTTGCCTGAAACCAGAAGTCTCGCGGGCGTGGTCCCGCCCGGCATCAAGTTGATCGTGTTAAATGTCAGCGTTCCGCCGGAGACGGTGAACGTTTGAGCGGGATCGACCTGAAGCGTGTGGATGGAAAAACTCCCCGTGCCGCTCAGCGTGACAGGCCCGGAGAACTGCCCGGAGATGGGCGTGGAATCCGCAGTTGGAACGTAGCCGACCGTGAGCGATCCCGCGGAGATCGCCAGCGTCTCCCGAACGTAGAGTTTGCGAATCGTGTGCGTGCCGGAGGAAAGCGTGACTGTAATGTTCGCCGCAGGACGATCGAGCACCACCGTGTCCTCGCTTTCCGGCAGTCGAGGGTCTGGAAGCGTGAGCGCGCCAACGCGCGGCACCTGGCCAGGACCTTGAACGGGCGCGGTGGGCGTGGTGCCGCTGTTCCAATTGGTCATCGTCTGCCAGGTGCCGTTCGAATTGGTCATCCAGAGCGCGGGCACAAGATGATCTTTCAGAAACTCCATGCCACCCTGCGCGACGTCCACGTCGATGTTGGCCGAGCGGTTCTTGTAGCCGTTCAGTCGAGCTGTGCTGGCGTACTGCCAGAACTTCCACGGATGGATCGGGTTCGGCGCGTCATCCCAAGGACCGTAGATCTGCGCATAGGAATCCTTTGGATGCGCGGTCTGGACCGGAATGGAGTCCGGGTCGGCCTGGTTGGGCCAACGGGCGCTCCAGAGCATGTACCCGTTTACTACTTGGTCGCGCAGCGCCGTCGACGCCGTGCCAATGACAAACGCCGCATAATTACCATTTACGTAGATGATTGGACGAATGCCCATCACCGCGTAAATGCGATCCGAGAAGTCGATCGCGAATTGGGCCATTTGGTCATCCGTGCGGATGCCGTCACCAGCTTCCAGATCGTGAACCGGAAGCAAATAACCCGGCCGCATCCACGCGCCGGCCATCTCGATGAAATGATTTGCTTCGTCGGTGCCGTTGTTCGCGATGTTGTTGGCGTTTTTGGTGGTCGCGATAATGTCGGGGCGGCTGAAATGATAGGAGCCCGCGAGCATGCCTGCCGTGGTGGCTCGAGTGATATTCTGGACGAAGTATGGATCGTCGTAGCGCTGCGACAGCGTGTTTAAGCCGTTGGAATTATCCGAGTCGTTCTGATCGTAATACCCGGTGGTCCCGCCCCGGCTCGAGCGGATGAAAACGAAGTCACGGCCGTCGCCCGGAACGCCATTGACGACCTGGTTTGTCGGGCGTTTGAGCGTTGCCCAACTACTCTTCGTGGAGCTTGGGGTCGCAGGATCGTTCAAGCTGATTTCCCCCTGCCAGGCGGAGACATCGATCCCAAGGACGCGCTGGGCGTCCGCGGAGGTGACCGCGCTCAGAAGCGCAGCGAGAGAAATGAAGACGGAGTTGCCCAGCCCACGACGCAAGCGCGCAGCATGGTTCCGAACAGGCAAGAAGCTCTGGGGCCTAGAACTCCGCATGAATTTTCCGTTCTCATACCTGCAATGCGAATCTGCACAAGGGGAACGTTTTAGTGGCTACAAAGAGCCGCGTAGTGAACGGGCGTCACCAACTCGCCAACACGAGTTCCTGGTCCCGCACAAAGAGAGCGCAGCGGAGGTCATCCCAAAGGACGACGGCGTCCGCGACAGACCCGTCTTTCCAGCCGAGTTTCCTGGTGGAAGCGACGCCAAGGTCCGGCTCGAGCACAGCAATTCGGCTGTCGGTGCTCAGGCGGAAAAGCATGGATTTTCCATCCGAAGCATCGCCGATCCGACGTCCATCAATCCACCCGATGCACTTCCCGCCGGAATTGAAGAACCACGTTTTGTCGATCACTGCCGAGGAGCGTTTCCATTCGACACCGGTGGCGGTCGATTCCGGCGAGTAGTTCCATTTGCGATTGCGGAGCTTGGGGCCGGGTTCCTCGACATAGCGTTCCGCGCCGATGAACGTGCCGGTGCCGCCCGGCCAAAAGCCAAACACGTGTCCACCACCGGGAACGCATAGGTCGGACTCGCTTTCTGCTCCAAGGCTGCGGGAAGAAGCCACGCCGAAGGTGGGATAACCGACCCATTTGCCGTGGCCGGGTTCGCTCCGATGAAGAAAGCGCGAACCTCGATCGTCGGGCACGCCCATCGACCATACCGTGCCGCGTGGCCCGAGCGCGCGCCGATGGCAAAGCTGCCAGCGTTCGATCCCCGTGAGCACGCGGGCGGGCCCATTCGGTCCGACCCACACGGTGGCGTAGCCGTCTTCCGAACCGACATTGACCACCCAACCGCGGCCCTCCTTATCGCTGCGTGCCCAGCCGATGAGATCCACGCCGGCATCGAGGGTGCGTTGGGCGAGGTCGGTGCATTTCAGGACGCGCGAGAGTTCGCCCGTTTTGCTGA
>CBHXZU010000542.1:0-4794 GCA_966125105.1 uncultured Prosthecobacter sp. | reverse complement strand
TAACAAGGCAGAGCTCGTATCGAACGTTCAGAAAGCACTCGGCAAAGAGACCAGCAAAGCAGCGGCTGAAAAATCCGTGGCAGCTGTGATCGACTCGATTGCCGGCGCGTTGAAGAAAGGCCAAAGCGTGCAACTGATTGGCTTCGGCACCTTCAAGGTCGTCAGCCGCAAGGCGCGCACGGGGGTGAATCCGAAGACCAAGGAGAAAATCAAGATCAAGGCCTCCAAGTCTGTGAAGTTCGGCCCCGGCAAGGAACTGAAGAGCAAGCTCAAGTAACCAATTCCTCCTCCACCGAAGGACCCCGTTTTGCTCCCGCAAAACGGGGTCTTTTCTTTTGCGATAATGCGCGCCGGCAAGACGCCGTGCCTAACGCGGTTAGATGTAAAATCATTCATCCTAATCCCCAGACGCCTGCAGGCTATTCCTTGCGCATTATGCAAACCACTGTTGTGTTCTCGCGCGCCCGACCTCCGCGGCGCGTAACTTGCTGAACCTCTAGATCGTGCCCGCCACAATTCATCGCTCGATCGAAACGAAACTCCTCGCCGGCTTCGCAGTAACGGCGCTTTTCTTCGTCGGCGTGCTTGGCGGAGTGGTCACCACAGAGGGCACCACCAGAATGATTGTCGGCCTCAGCGGAGGCATTTTGGTTCTTTGCTCGATGAGTTTCGTCGCCTGGATGGCGGCCTGCCGGAACCGGGAACTTCGCCGCCTGGCCGAAGCGCTTCGCGTCGCGGAGGAAACAAATGCGCGCATTATCGAAAACAGCCGCGACTGCATGGCGACTCTCGGGTCGGAGGGACAGCTGAAGGTCGTCAACACGGCGATGTGGAAGCTGATCGAGTCCGCCGGTCTGCAACCGGTGCAGGATCTGGCGTGGACGGAGATCTGGACCGGGATTGATCGGCGCCACGCGGGCAAGGCGCTCGAAGCGGCACAGAATGGCCGACTCGCCTTCTTCGATGCCACGATTCGCGGCGCTAATGGCGAAACGCGAATCTATGACGTGGCGCTCACTCCCGCCCCTGACGAGAACGGAAAGGTCGAGCGGATCTTTGCCGTCGCGCGGGATATCACGGAAGCGCGCGGAGCCGAAGACCGCTTCGAAATGCTCTTCGAGCATTCGAAAGACGCGCACTTCATTTTTGACGAGCATCACATCGTGGAATGCAACCACGCCGCAGTGGAGATGCTCCGCTTTAGCACGAAGCTGGAGTTGCTCTCGCTGCCGCACGATTTGCTCGCCGGCGAATATCAGCCCGATGGCGCGTTTTCGCAATCGAAGCGGCAGGAGCTTTGGCAACTGGCCCGCGAGGTCGGCCACTTGCGTTTCTCGTGGCAAGCGCGACGCGCCAACGGCGAAGAGTTTCCAGTGGAGATCGCGCTCACCCCGGTTTCCTACCAAGGGCGCGATGTGCTGCTGGGCGTGTGGACCGACCTCTCCGAGCGTCAGCAGACGGAGCGCGCCCTGCGCGAGAGCGAGGAGCGATTTGCGGCA
This sequence comes from uncultured Prosthecobacter sp., assembly GCA_966125105.1. Taxonomy (GTDB): domain Bacteria; phylum Verrucomicrobiota; class Verrucomicrobiia; order Chthoniobacterales; family Chthoniobacteraceae; genus SXWH01. Next base: position 3,295 of record CBHXZU010000542.1, on the reverse strand, counting down.
TTCATGCAGCACAGCCCGACGCTGTGCTACATCAAGGAGGAGGACGGCCGTCTTCTGTTCATCAACGAGATGATGGCGCAGGCTTTCGGCGTCGCCGCGCAGGAGATGATCGGGCGCTCGGACTTTGACTGGCTGCCTTCCGACGCCGCTCGCACGATCATGGAATACGATCGGCGCGTGCTGGAGCAGAACAAGGCGCTCCAGCAGATCGAGTCGATCCAGACCTCCGACGGCAAAACGCACGAGTGGCTGGTGATCAAGTTCCCGATCGTAAGCCCGACCGGACGAAAACTCCTCGGCGGCATTGGCGTGGACATCCGCGAGCAGCGGAATGCCGAGCGCGCGCTGGCGCAACGAGAGGCGGCGTTCCGTGAACTGTTCGACGATGCGCCCGTGGCCTACCACGAGCTGGATACCGAAGGCCGGATCATGCGCGTGAACAAGACGGAGCTGGAGCTCCTCGGATACACGGCAATCGAAATGGTCGGTCGTCCGGTGTGGGAATTCGTCATTGAAGGATTCTCCCGCGAGGTCGTGGGCATGCAGCTCGCCTCGTCGAGTGTCAGCGAGCAGAATTATCAGCGGACGTTCCGGAAGAAGGATGGCACGCGCGTGCCGGTCTTTGTGCGCGATCGCCTCATCCGCGATTCGTCAGGCGGGGTGATCGGCGTGCGCTCGACGATGCAGGACATCACGGTGCTGAAGCAAACCGAGGAAGAACTGCGCACTGCTGAAGAGAAATACCGGAAGATTTTCGAGAACGCGATTGAAGGCATTTTCCAGACGACGCCGTATGGGCGTTTTCTCAATGCGAACCCGGCACTGGCGCGCATTTACGGCTACGATTCGCCGCGCGCGCTCATGGATTCGGTGACGGATATCGGCCGGCAGCTCTACATGGACCCGGGTCGTCGGGCGATGTTCTGCGCGCTCATTGAGAAGCACGACGCGGTCTCCGAGTTTGAATCGCAGATTTGCCGCGCCGATGGCGAAGTGATCTGGATCTCGGAGCATGCCCGCGCGGTCCGCGACAGCGAAGGCCGCATCCTCTACTACGAAGGCGCGGTGGAAGACATCACGGCGCGCAAGGAAGCCGATCGCGCGATGAAGGAAGCGCGTGACGCCGCGCTCGAGTCCGCCCGACTGAAAAGTGAGTTCCTGGCCAACATGAGCCACGAGATTCGCACGCCGATGAATGGCATCATCGGCATGGCCGGCCTGCTCCTCGATACGGAACTTTCGGGCCGCCAGCGGGACTTCACGGAGACAATCAATGAGAGCGCGGAGGCGCTCCTGAAAATCATCAACGACATCCTGGACTTCTCGAAGATGGAGTCCGGCATGCTCACGTTCGAGGAGATCGACTTCAACCTGCGCGACGTCGTCGAGAGCGTCACCGATCTCTTTGCGGGACGCGTGGTGACGAAGGGCATCGAGATTAATTCGCTCGTCTGCCTCGATGTGCCCACCGCGTTGCGCGGAGATCCCGGCCGTTTGCGGCAGGTGCTCATGAATCTCGTGGGTAATGCGGTGAAGTTTACTGAGCGCGGCGAGGTTTTCATCTGCGTCGAAGCGGACGAAATCAATGAGGAGGATGTGCTGCTCCAGGTGAGCGTCAGCGACACCGGAATCGGGATCACCGTCGAGCAACAAGCGAAGCTGTTCCAGGCGTTTGTCCAGGCGGACGGCTCCACGACGCGGCGCTACGGAGGCACGGGCCTCGGGCTCGCGATCAGCCGGCGCTTGGTTTCGCAAATGGGCGGCCAGATCAGCGTGGACAGCAGCCACGGACGAGGATCGACGTTTTCCTTCACCGCCCGGCTGCGGCGTCAACCCGTGCCGATCTCCATCCCCGAAGGAGACGGACTCGCCGGACGTCGCGTTCTCGTCGTGGACGATGGTCCGGGTAGTCGCCGGATCCTGCATCACTGGTATGAGCGCTGGAAATTGGAGGAAGCGAGCGTGGCGAACCGCAAACAGGCGCTCGCTGCAATCCGCAAAGCCGCGAAGATGGGGCAACCATTTGACCTCGCGATCATCGATGCCGAGTTGCCGCGCGGTGATGCGTTTGAGATCGCCGCGGCCATGCGCTCCGATTCGGCGCATTCCGAAACCCGCCTCGTTTTGCTTACCCCGCTCGACTATCATGATAATAACGCGGACTTGCTTCGCGCGGGATTCCATGCGCAGCTGACGAAGCCGCTGAAGGTCGCGCCGATGCACGACTGTCTGACGCGCGTTCTCAATGGACACACGGAGGTCCCGCGAGAGGAAGAATCTACCGCCGCTGAACCGGCGTCCGAACATCCGGCCGTCGGACCGTTGAAGATTCTCGTCGCCGAAGACAGCCCGGTGAACCAGAAGGTAATCCTCTACCAATTGCGGAAGTTAGGCTACTCTGCGGATCTCGTCATCGATGGCGAGGCGGTCGTAAGCGCCGTCCTTTCCAAGGCGTACGACATCGTTTTGCTCGATTGCCAAATGCCGAAGCTGGACGGCTACGAGGCGACCCAGCAGATCCGGGCGGAAGAACAGAATCGCCGCGCGTGGATCATCGCCATGACGGCGCACGCGCTCACCGGCGACCGCGAACGCTGCCTTGCGGTGGGAATGGATGATTACGTGGGCAAGCCGGTGCGTCTCGGCGATCTCCGCAGCGCGCTGGAACGCTATACCACAGGCGGAAACAACCACGCGCAGCAGCCGCCGTTGAATGCCGCGGTCCTGGATGACCTGCGCAGCTCCGGCACAGCGGGCAAAACGATGTTGCAGGAATTGATCGACGTCTTCCTTCGCACCTCGCCCAAGGTTCTCAGCGATCTCCAGGAAGCCCTCGAGGCGCGGAATGCGACAAAGGTTGCGCAGGCGGCTCACCTTCTCCGCGGCAGCAGCGTGAACTTCGGCGCGCAACGCCTTTGTTCCATCTGCGAAGAGATTGAGCGCGCGGCCGCGGAAGACTCGCTGGACATTGCGGTTACATTGGCCGAAGACGCGGAGCGCGAGTATGAGCGAGTCCGGCAAACGCTGGAACGCGAGCTCGCCTCCTGCGTGACATGAAAATCCTGATTGCCGAAGACGATCCAGTCTCCGCGAAGATACTCCAGTTCACCCTCGAAAACGGCGGGCACGAAGTCATTGCAGTCACGTCAGGACAGAAGGCTTGGGATGTTTTCAATGCCGAGCCCACGCGCGTCGTGGTCAGCGACTGGATGATGCCGGACGTGGACGGCCTGGAGCTTTGCGGAAAGATCCGCGCCCGCGCCCGGACCGACTACACGTATTTCATTCTGCTCAC
>CBHXZU010000541.1:0-4795 GCA_966125105.1 uncultured Prosthecobacter sp. | reverse complement strand
AGTTTTTGCCCGATTGGCTGAAGGAAGGCCCATCGACAAATCGGTATGCCGACTATGAAGGCGAGCCGGAACGTCACCGTCGCGATGACCGCCGCGGCCCGCGGCCGTTCCCCGGTGGTGGCGGCGGCGGAGGTCCGCGAGGCGATCGCCGTGGACCTCGCCCCGGTGGTGGCCCTGGCGGCCCGCGCAATGACCAGCGAGGACCGGGAGGATTTAATAAGGATCGCCGCGGCCCGGGAGGCCCCGGTGGTGGTGGCGGATTCCGTGGTCCGCGCCCGGGTGGTGGACGTCCCCAGGAGCGCCGCGACGACTACCGCGATCGCGGACCGCGTCCGCCTGAACCGCCGCGCCAGGTCGTGGTGAAAGCGGAGATGCTCCCCGAACCTGCGGGAGCGGCCGGGATTTCAAAGCAGATCAAAAGCAGCGGCCGCGCATGTGGTGTGTTTCGCGTGGCGAAAATGTTCCTCGAGCGGCCAGAGCGGTATCGCATTCGCGTCACGGCGCTGGATCCCAATGCGACGCTTTACCAGATCGGCGACGGACCCGTTTCGTTCGATCGCTCGCAAGTGGAGCGCGGCGCATTCCGCGCGAACCTCGACAAGTTTTACACGGTCGAGACGGTGCAGGCCGACGCGCCGAAAGGCAACTACACCTCGGTGGCCCGCCATCGCTTCAGCGGCGTATTGCTCGGCCCGCCGAATCACCACGGCTACCAGGTGGCGATCCGCAAGCTTTACGAGGAGCGCTTCAGCCGCCGGATGAGCTTCCAGGATTTCCAACGCGAGATCGAGAACGTGAGCGATCCGGCCGTGGTCGAGCAGTGGAAGCAGCAGGCGAGCAGCACGACGGTCTACAAGACGAAGGTGGAAGAAGGGCAGGAGCCCACCACGTTCGCCAACGTCGCGGAGGCGGAGCAGCATTTCCGAGCGACACATTTGCCCAAACTCGTGAAGAGCGCGCACTCTCTGGAAATGGCGGGCGGCGCCGCGCTGGTTCCGCTGGATCGGAATATCACGCACACGGTGCGTGACCTCATCGAGCGCGAACGCCGGGTGCCGGTGGGCTTGGTGAATGCGCTGCGTCCTTACTTCTCGGAGGCAGGGCTGCATCTCTTCAAGTGGAAGCGGAAGATTCTCTTCGCCTCGGCAATCCGCCCGCAGCGTCATCCGGCGGAACAGACATTCGGTGAAGGCATCAGCGCGATACTAAGTGCGGTGGCGGAAAAGCCGGGCATGAAGCGCCCGGAACTCGCGCAACGTATTCTTGGGAACATTCCGCCGGAGGATCCGGAAGGCGCGAAGCGCAAGGAAGCCCTCGCGGCGGATCTGCACTACCTCGTGCACATCGGCTACGTCGTAGAATTCCAGAATGGCGCGCTTGAGTTGCCGCCGGCGAAAAAAGACACCGCGGCGCATCACGCCGAGGACCACAAGATGGATGTCGCCGCCGAAATGGCGGAACTGCACGAAGGAGCGGAAGCGCAGCCGTCGGCGAAACCAGAGGCGAAGCAGAACGCGCCCCAGGCTCCCAGCGAGTCGACGGTGTCGGCGCCGGTGCAGGAAGTATCCAGCCAGTCAGAAACAACGTCCGAACCCGCGACGGATACGCCCTCCACTGAGGCAACCACAGCGCAAGCATCCGCAACGGACGCAGCCGCGACAGAGACGTCGGCGGAACCCGCTGCTGAAAGTGAGCAGTCGTCGACGCAGCGTTCCAACGACCCAGGTTACCTCCTGCTGCCGCTCGCGATCTCCTTGATCAGCACGGTGATCTAAAGCGGACGCGGGAAGGTTGCGCCAATCCCAGCTGAGCGAGCGCACATAATGCACCGCGCTCGACCGACGTGCTCCCAATCGGAGTGCGCGTGTCAAAGCACGCTCGCGCCGCAGCACGACCCGCCACGCCGTGTCCACGTGGTTTTTTATAAGCGATTTTCGCAGTCAGACTGCACGAAAAGCCGGTCATCCTGACCGAGTGTAACGAGGAGAAGGGACCCCGAGCCATTCACTACGGACACTTCGCCGACGATGAAGTTTTCGTGGATGGTTGGGGTGCTTCGTCGTGCCTCGTGCCAAGGTGCTTCAGGGTGTAAGCATTTCTTGAGGTATTTCCGGCGAAGAATCTCTCGCGGGTGGGACGGGGTCCTTCAGTCGCTTGAAGCTCCCTCAGGATGACTTGCTTTTCGTGCTCGCAATTTTCACGCGTCGTGAGAATTCGGCAATTGGACCGCAGAAGAGTATGACCTCGCCACTGCCGGATTCGCCCCTCCTTTCATCGAGCTCTTCTGCGGTAGCACATGCGAGCAACTCGCGCGCAAAGCTGATAGCGTCTGCCGAAAGTGATTTTCGCCTCCGCGAGCGCGCTTGCGCCAGGAGCGGCGGTCGCCAGGCCACCGGAGGGGGACTGCGGGTGTGGAGCACTCGGCCAGCCCGCAAAGACTTTTGGCAATTGCTGTAGTCTCGTTGGAAAGCCTGTGCCGCTCCGGCGAGCCGCGATACGCGCGCGTGCTAGCGTAGACTCGATTTTGCGATCCGATCCGCGAGAGCACGTCACGTGCTGTGACAGCATGCGCGTTCTACGCTGACGGTCCGCGGTAACCTTCCGGGTCGAACTCCACCGCGGAGTAACCTACGGCGCGCAGCGCTGCATCCAGTTCGCCCTCCAAGCCCGCGAGCCGGGACATTTCTGCAGGCGCCACGAGCAGGCGCGCTTTCGGCGAGGCTTCTTTTTCTACGATGTGCCGCACACGGAAAACTTCGAAGCCCTTGGCGCGCACCGCTTCTTCCGCTCGCTCCACCATGCCGAGCGCGTCTGGCGTGACGGGCGTGCCCCACGGGATTCGCGAACTGAGACAGGGCTGGGCCGGCGCGTCCGCTGTGGGCAGGCCGAGCTGCCGCGAGATCGCGCGAATTTCCGCCTTGGTAAGCCCAGCGTCTCGCAGCGGAGCGATCACTCGGAACTCCGACGCCGCCACGCGCCCCGGCCGTTCGTGGTGCATGTCGTCCGCGTTTTCGCCGTAAGCGATCGCGCGATACCCGCGCTGTTGGGCGAGCCCATCGAGGCGACCGAAAAGCTCAGCTTTGCAGAAGTAGCAGCGATTGGGCGGGTTCGCCGCGTAATCGGGGTTGTCGAGCTCGAGCGTTTGCACGACCTCCACGTTCGTTCCGAAGGCGCGCGCGACCGCGAGTGCCTCGGCCAGCGCGGCGCGCGGGAGACTCGGGCTGTCGGCAATGACGCCCACGGCCTGTTGGCCGATCGTTCGCACTGCTTCTGCGAGGAGGTAGGTGCTGTCGACTCCCCCACTGTAGGCGATGAGCATGGGCGCATTGGCGCGCAGGATCTCCCGCAGTTTCTCTCGTTTCGCTTCCACTGTGGCAACGTCGCTCAAAGTCCCGGCCATCGCAATTACTTCGGCTTTTTCGGCGAGGGCTTCCATTTCAGTTCGAAGCCATCGGCCATCGCGCCGCGACCCATGGCAAACTCCACGAGTCCGTAACCGCGTCGCCATTCGACGCGGCCGAAATGCCCGCTGCCGCCGTGAAAAGCCTGCCGGAGACACACGTCATCGCGCACGGTGATGTTGGTCGTCCACGGCCCGTCTGAGAACTTCAGCGAGCCTCTGCTGAGCCCCCAAACGTCGGTCTTCTCAAACTTCGGCTGCTTCGTCATCGCGCTGATTGCGCGGATCTCCCGCTCCATGTCTTCGCTCGAAAGCAGGAGGATTTCTCCGTCGGTCGCGAGGAAGTAGTAGGGCGAGATCTCACGCTTCGAGGGCGCAGGGTCAAAGGTGATCTTGTAAATCGCGCCCCACGACATGCTGGCGACGCGTTGCGTGGTGACCTTTGCCTGGAAGGGAATGCCTTCCTTTCCCGGCGGGATCTCGAGGTCGTCTCCCCATTCCTTCCCGGAAAACTGCCGCGTGACCGGCGCGTCGTCCTTGTGATTGAGGTACGGGTTTTCCGCGAACGCGGTCAGTGCAAGCGAGAGCCAGCAGGCCAGCATCTTCACAGCACGAGGCGGCGGAAGATCTCTTCCACCGGCAGCTGGAGCCCGATGTAGAACTCGCCGAACTCCGCGTATTGCGAGCTGACCTCGTCGAAACGCATCTCGTAAACGATGTTTTTGATGTCGAGCGGATCGTGCGCAAGCAGTGTCACGCCCCATTCCCAATCGTCGAGTCCAGTGCAACCCGTAATGAGTTGGAGAATCTTGCCACTCCAGCGGCGGCCGACGCGCGCGTGCCCCTGCATCAGCTCTTTACGCTTTTCGAACGGTGTGGCGTACCAGTTTTGTCCGGGTGCCCCGCGACGCTTGGCCATTGGGTAAAAGCACATCGCTTCCCAAGGAGGCAGCACCGGGTAGAGGCGGTGCTTATTGTAGTGGGCCATGCGCTCCTTCCACTCGCTGAGGGCTTTGTCGTATTCCGGCGTTCCTTCGTTGACACCCTTCCCCTTTAGCTCGGCGGTGTATTCCGCCTCGGTCGTGGTGTATTCGCTCCGTTCCGTCATGGAGTAGAAGCTGTAGGCCGGCGTGAGGACGTCCGGTCCGAGCGAGAGCGTGAGGCGTTTCTCGAAGGCATTGGCCTGCTGGAGATCCGCGCAGAGGAGCATGAAGCCGAGATCCGACTTTGGTCCAACCATCGAGAACGTAAGGATTTGGCAGCCCTCGGAGTTGCGGATCTCTTCGATCAAGTCGCTGAGATTCGTGCGCGCCCGGAGTTTATCCGCGGCATCCAGGAGGGACCATTGGCCGTGCTCGACCTTGTAAAAGAGATGCAGGACGTGCCAGCCCTCAG
>CBHXZU010000540.1:0-4816 GCA_966125105.1 uncultured Prosthecobacter sp. | reverse complement strand
CAGAAACGGCAACGTTGAAGGTGGGAGGTGCGAACGAAGGGGCGGACGCCGTCAGGAGAGCTGCCGGCGCATTCAAAGTGCCGGAAATGACAACACCGTCGGAACGCGTCGCATTTCATTGGACGCGTCGGGCAACCGCTGCACACTAGCTGCTCCCTGAACCTTCGTGATGACCTCCAGCACCCGTGAACTCCTCGCGTACCTGGATACCCGCGAGCGCGATACCTTTTCCGTGCAAGGCCGGCTTGATGAACGCCGCTACTTGTCGCGCGCGTTTCCCGCTGACCTCCCGTTGCTGATCTCGCTGCAGTCGTATCCAAATTATCGCCGGATGGTCGGCGAGAACTGGATGCACTGGCACGACTACTACGAGCTCTGGGTCGCAACTGCCGGGCGTGGCGAATACCGCGCGGGGAATCATCAGTTCACCTTCGGGCAGGGCGACATCGTGCTCGTGGACCCGCTGAAGATTCACGGAGTGCTGCGCATGGAGCGGCAGCACGCGCCGATGGTGATCCTCTTTCCTGCGGAGGCTGTGGCGCCGAGCGGTGCCCAAGTGGATCTCGGCTTCCTCGCCGCATGGGATCGCCGTCCGGAATTGTCGCTTCCACGCCTGGATGGATCCTCCACCGCCGCGGCTGCCGTGCATCGGTCCATGCTGCGGCTGGCGCAATGTTGGTTTGAAATGCCGGGGAGCGGTCCCCGTCCGCAGAATCTGAAATTGTACCTGCTCGAGTTGCTCATGCAGTTGCGTCGCGCATTCATCGATTGCGATGCGAAAGTGCCCGAGGCGCGAACTGCGCGTGCCGATCGAGAAGCCCGGCTTGGGCGCGTGATGGAGCATGTTGCGCGAAACCTTCAGGGCCGTGTCTCGCAACCGGAAGTGGCGAAGATTGCTGGCATGAGCACGAGCCGCTTCCGCGCGTTCTTCAAAGAGACGACCGGCTGGGGTTTTGCGGACTACCTCCGCGAGCTGCGTCTCGAGCGCGCCGCGCGGCTGTTGCGCGAGACCTCGGAAACCGTGGCCGAAGTCGCCTATCAAACCGGTTTCGCGGACCAGAGCCATCTGCAACGCCTGTTCAAGGCACGCTACGCCATTTGCCCGCTCGCTTATCGGAAGCAGGATCGATCCCGGCAACCGCGGCTCGAGCAGCCAATTTCCTGAACCTGAAACGGCATTGATATACCGCGGCGATCGCCGCGTCCCCCGCGGTTTATCCGGCGCGTTTGCGTTGAGTCCCGCAGCGCAGGCTTGCGGCCCGAGGGCAACTCATCCATTTCGGCCCGCATGCGTTTTCTCGCCGCCCTCGCACTGCTGACTCTCCCGCTCGTCGCCGAAGATAAATGGAAGGGCACGCCGGACCACGAAGTGCAGGAAGTGCCGCATGGCGCAGTGACGAAGATGCCGCCGTGGGAATCGAAGATCTTCGAGGGCACGACCCGGGATTGGTGGGTCTACGTGCCCGCGCAATACAAGGCGGACGGCAGCGCGGCGGTGATGGTTTTTCAAGACGGCCACGATTACGTCGGGCCGAAGGGAAACTGGCGTGCCCCGACCGTCTTCGACAACCTGATTGCGAAAGGCGACATGCCTCCAACAGTCGCGATCTTCATCAACCCCGGGCACAAGCTGAAACCGGGCGAAGACCTCTCCACGGTGAAGTGGAAGGCGAACAATCGCTCTTACGAATACGATAGTCTGGGCGATCGTTACGCGAAGTTCCTCATCGAGGAGATCCTCCCCGAAGTGGAGAAGCAGTGGCCGCTCACGAAGGATCCCGGGAAGCGCGCCATTTGCGGCGCGAGCAGCGGGGGCATTTGCTCTTTCACCGTCGCGTGGGAGCGGCCGGATGCATTCCGCAAGGTGCTCTCGACGATTGGCAGCTTCGTCAATCTGCGCGGCGGCAACGCCTACCCGAGCCTCATTCGGAAAACCGAGCACAAGCCGCTCCGGGTCTTCCTGGAAGACGCCAGCGGCGATCTCGACAACCCCTTCGGGAATTGGCCGATCGCGAACAAGCAGATGAACGCCGCGCTGACGTATATGAAATACGACGTCCGCTTCGACTTCGCCGAAAACGCCGACGGCACTCCTGCTTTCGCTCACAACAGCAATCACGGCGGCAGCATCTTCCCCGACGCCCTCCGCTGGCTCTGGCGAAAATAGCCGCACAGCCGGCGGTCACGCGAGTCGCCGCGGACCTATCACTACGCCTTCACTCCGCCGCCTTTGCCACGGGGCCAGCCGACGGCATGAGCATTTGCTCCGCAGCCTGCAACTGCGCCTGGCTGCCCAGGATCAGGACCCGGTCGCCGACCTTGAGTTCTTCGTCCGGTCCCGGATTCACGATGTTTTCTCCGTCGCGTTCGATTGCGACGACGCTCGCGCCGGTCTTATTTCGCAAATGCGTTTCGCCAATGAGCTTTCCGGCAATCGGCGAAGCGGTGGTGAGCGTGATCGTCTTCAGCTTCGCATCCCGCATCATCGGCGAAATGACCGTCGACGGCTCCGGATGGCGCGTTGGCGGGGGCTGAGAGAGGGTCTCTCGAAGTGCCGCCTGGGCCTTGGAATAAATCCGGGTGAAGGATCGGCGCAGCAGGATGACTGTTGCGACCAGCACGAGCGCACTTGCGACCAAGGCCTTCCACGACGGAAGAATGGTGGAGCTGAGGAGCAGGACCACGAGCACGATGGCAATGCATCCGATGACCAGCACCGTATTGCGGACCAATCCACGGAAGATCTCCGTATTTGCTCCCGCTGCCGCGCGAGTGACGCTCATTTCGGAGATCAACATTCCCGCGGCCTCCAGTTTGCGCACCGCCGCGATGAGCATTGGGAGGCTTAGTAACATGGCGGCGAGCCACAGGAAGGCTTTCATCCCGTCCTCACCACCGGGAACATTCGGCCACTGCGCCATGGCGCGCGCGCGCATGGCGTTGGCGAAAATGAAGACAGCTGCGATCAGCAAGAGATTCAGCGCGATCTGCCACATCCATTTGCGAAGGAATCTTCCCCCCGCGCCACTGCGCCGCTCGTTGCCGAGTCCGCCGACCCAGCGCGTATAGTTGTCGAGATGTCCTGCCAGCGATGGCGGCGCCATTCGGTCAAACCGGGAGACCACCCAGTCGGACGAACGAATCAGGTAAGGCGTGAAGAGCGTCGTCAGCGCCGAAACCGCCACCGCGATGGGATAGAGGAATTGGCTCGTCACATTCAGCGTCAGCCCGAGCTGCGCGATAATGAAGGAGAACTCGCCGATCTGCGCGAGACCCATGCCCACGCGCAGCGATGTGCGTCGATCGTTTCCGCAGACAAATGCGCCCGCGGTGCACGCGAACACCTTCCCCAGGATCACGGCGACCGTGATGATCGCGATCGGTCCTGCGTATTGGATGAGCAACTTCGGATCGATCAGCAGGCCGATCGACACAAAGAACACTGCGCTAAAGAGATCCCGCACCGGGTGCGTGAGCGCTTCGATTTTGCCAATCTGGCGGGCCTCCGCGATGATCGCGCCAATGATGAACGCGCCGAGCGCCACGCTGTAGCCGAGCTTCGCCGCGAGCAGCGAAACGCCGAAGCAGAGTCCCACCACGGTAATCAATAGCATCTCGTTGCTCTTGAACTTCGCCACCCAATTCAGCAGCCGCGGCACCACGATGAAGCCACCCACCAGCAGCACGCCCAGGAACGCGCTCAGCTGCAGCATCGTCCGGCCCACGTCCGCCACCGCGAGCGATCCCGTGGTCGCAAAACCCGAGAGCACGGCGATGAGGACGATCGCGAGGATATCTTCGATCACCAGGATGCCGAAGATCAGGCTGGCGAAGGAGTCCTTAGTTTTTCCGAGTTCTTCGAGGGCTTTGATGATGATCGTCGTCGAGGAGATCGCGAGGATGGCGCCGAGGAAGACGCTATCCATCGTCGACCAGCCGAACGCGTGGCCGAGCTGAAAGCCGACCCACATCATGATGAGGATCTCGAGCACGGCCGCAATCACCGCGGTCGCCCCGACCTCGCGCAATTTGCGGAAGCTGAACTCCAGTCCCAGCGAGAACATGAGGAAGATGACGCCCAACTCGGAGAGCGTCTTGATCGTCTCCTGGTCGCCGACGAGCGGGAACGGCGGCGTGTGCGGGCCGACGATGACGCCCGCCAATATATACCCAAGCACCACGGGTTGCTTGAGCATGCGAAATACGATCGTGACAATCGCCGCGACGATCATCACCACCGCCAGGTCTTGTAAAAAGTGGATGTGGTGCACGGATTTGGTTCGAGTTCAGTTTACACGGGCACTCGTTCGAACGCGCGCGAACACAGCAATTGGCGCAGGCGCCATGGAGCAAGAGCTCGATCACAAGGAGTCGAGCGCTCCTGCTGGTTCGCGTCTCGCCTGAACCAAAAAACCCGGGCGAGTGTGGGGCGAATCGAAAGTGCCGTTGACACGTTTAGCGCCTGATGCGCTCGCGTCGAGTGAAAGGGCCGAAAAAATCCGCGCGCGACGATTTTTTCGTGGGTTTCATTAGCCACGGATCTGCGCGGATAAAACACGGATGGAGTCTTGTGATGTGCGGGCGAGCCGAAAGCTTTCGAGCAACGTCACGCGTTAACCTGTCCACTCGTCCACTCGTCCAGAGGTTCGTCTGCTTGCGGGCCAAAGGCCCATCAACAAGTCTAGTCGCGCCTTCGGCCCGCCGCTGTCCACGGTGAAGCGGCGCGTGCCCGACAGGGCGATGCCGCGCAGGTCGGTGAGGCCATCGCGCAGCGCGAAGCTGCAGGTCTGGCCGCCGGCGAGGGGGCTGGCGAATT
>CBHXZU010000539.1:0-4819 GCA_966125105.1 uncultured Prosthecobacter sp. | reverse complement strand
TACCGATAAAGCGATGCGCAATATTCCATGGACACTCCCAAGAGAATGACGACGCCAGCGAATGGCGCCACCGGTTTTCGCTATCCCGCCCGCTGCTCGGTGGCCGGTTTGAAGCGCATCGTGTTCTTCTTCGCGCCGCCGCCGAAGACGTCCTGCACGTCGAAGAAGGTAACGAAGAGCATAAAGCCCATGATCAACAGAGCGCACGCCGTTTGCACCCATTCGAGGACTTTCGTGTTGATGGGCTTGCGGCGAATCCATTCGAGGATTGCCAGGGTGATGTGACCGCCGTCCAGCACCGGCAGAGGCACCATGTTCAAAAGCGCCAGATTCACATTCAGGATGACGCTAAACCAGAGCACCAATAACCAGCCATCGCTGCGCTCGAAGAGCAGGTAGTAAATGCGCATCATCATCACTGGGCCGCCCATGTGCTGCACGCCGATGCTGCTCGTTGGCGAACTTACCTTCTTGAAAGTCTGCACCATCGCGCCCACCGCTTCGCCAATCTGCTCACCCGGCCCCGGATAGACGTGCTCCATCCGGCCATCATTATTCGGAACCAGCCCCGTGCTATCCACCATCACAATGCCAATGCTGGGCTTGGGCTCGCTTCCCCCGCCTTCGATCGGGACCTCCGGCACCACTGTCAAGTCCTCGGTCTTCCCTGCCCGCTCCACCACCAGCTTTACCGGCTGCTTGTCGTGCTGCCACACATACTCCATGAATATGCCCGGGAATGGCGTCGGTTTGCCATCCGCGGAAAGTATGCGATCGCCCGTCCTCAGTCCGCCACGCGACGCCGGGCTATCCGACACCACCTCGCCCACCACAAAGCCATGGGGCTCGAGCGAAAGTTGCACTTCCTGCCCCCCGCGCTCAACGGTGATCGGGATGCGCTGATTCGGATTCGCCTCTGCCCAGTCGGAAAGTGAATCGTAGCTGTAAAGCGGCTGCCCTCCGACCTTCGTAAGGAGGTCCCCCTTCTTCAGACCCGACTTTTCGGCGGGCGATTTCGGCTCCGTTTCCGCAACCAAGGGCCGGTTCATTGGACCGATCCCGACCATCCTCAACCCATTGCGCTGATACCACGCCGTCTTCTCGACCTTGGGGGTGATCGTCGCCGTCTTCACCTCGCCTCCGCGCTTGAACTCGAACGTGATCGTCTTCCCTTCGCTCCCCACGACTCGCCAGAGCACGCTACCCTCGCTCTGTCCTCCCCAACGCTTCACCGGCACATCATCGATCTTAATGATCTCGTCTCCCGGCCGCAGAACGCCCGTCGCCGGCGAGCTGGGATGGACAAATCCAATCGTCTTTGTGCTATCCGCTTCCCCCACGGGTTTGCCGAGTTGCCAGACCAGGATCGCGAAAACGAATGCCAGCATGAAAGAAAACAGCGGGCCAGCGAAGGCCACGATGATCTTATCCAGCGGCGTGATCGCCTTGAGCTGGTCCTTCGGAATCTCGGTCTCCCCCTCCAGCGCCTCCATCGGCGCCAGTTGCGGTAATTTCACAAAACCACCGGCTGGAATGCTCCCTAGCGAGTACCAAATGCCGCCGATCTTCTTCTCCCAAATGGGCTTTCCGAACCAAATTCCGAAACGCTCGATATACAATCCACGCCACTTCGCCGCGAGGAAATGTCCCAGCTCGTGGACGATAATCAGGAGATTAAAAATGAGCAGCACCTCGAGCAGGATGCCGACGAACTTAAGCACGCTGAACATGTGAGCCGCGAACTGTTAGCGTGCTCGCGGCGGGATGCACGCGGTTTTCGAGGCGGTCATTTTGCCGCGCCTACGCCGCGACCGCCTGCTCCAGCTCGGCGCATTGCTCTGCGAGCACGTGCCTCACCGCCGCCTGTGGGGAAGAAATCGCCTCAGTTTCGAGCAAGACGTAGCAGTGCAGGTGCTCCCCTTCCACCTTGGACCAGGCAAACGCCCGCGCCGCCGATACCCCTTCCGGAAGCCGAAAAACCTCCACACTCCCCGACCAAATCAGTGGCCCCAAATACTCGACTCCCATCCAGGTGCCTTCATGTTCGGCTTCGACGCCATGTGCCTCCCGAATGGCCAATTGCAACTTCGCAAGATACTCGGGAGCAGGAGAAAATTTGATGTGCTGCACGATTCGCTTTTCGTAGACCGTGAATGTTCCGGATGGATGGAGGTTCCGAAAACTATCGGCTACATCGGAGCAGAGCCAGTGCCTCCTTGGCGTCCGATGGGTCTTTCGGCCGACTCCCCTACCTTCGCATTCGGCTGGTGGAACTTGTGGCCATGCCGCGTCAGCAGGGCAGACGCACCCATCAACACACCGAGAAACGCCATGAGCAGCCCGGCCACTCCCCAAAACGCAAAGTGCATCGGCGCCGCGACCAGGAGGACCGCCATCCCTGCATCCAGGAATAAGTGCACCTGCATGGGGAAGAAGCGCACGAGTCCCAGCTCATACTTGGTGCACAGGCTGTAAAATAGGACCATCGCTCCCAAGGTGCGGGAAACCGGTGCCACTGCATGGTCACTGTAAGAAAGCACCCAAGGCGCAAGGAAGAGGATGAAAGCCACGATGTAGTCGATGACGCCGTTCGTGCGCTGGGACATCCCCATGCTGGCCGGCTTCTGCAGCGCGGAATCCACTGCTCCGGCAATCGATCCCTTGGCCGGCGGAGTCGTCGGCGACTGGGGCGGAACGTCAGAAGAGCTTCCAGGGTCGGTCAGGTTCGTTGCCATAGTACGTATAGATCGCTTGGCGTCGCAGACTCGGACGTCGCAAGCAGTTGCGCCGACACGTCCACCCGCAAGGAAAGAACGATTCAGCTAGTGCAATTTGACGACGCACGAACGCAGCGGTCGCAAGTTAGCACCGCAAGAGAATAGTGTGTGGTTGTCGGAACGCGGCTCATGGGAGCTCATCGACAAGAGTAGCCTTCGGACGACGCCAAACCTGCATGCGCCGGACTCTGAAAATGGGCCCGGCGCCTTTTTTGGATTAGGGGTGCGCTGAATCTCCCTGAGAGAGGGCTGTACTTCCCTAAAGCACGGCTGAATCTCGCTGGAGCACCGCTGTGCTCCCCTGAAGCGCGGCTGTGTCTCGCTGAAGGACGGCTGAACCTCTCTGAAGAACGCCGGAACCTCCCTGACGCGCGGCTCGATCTCTCTGAGGATCATCTGGATTCCCTGAGGGACGTCCCGTTCGCGCTGACGCCGTCTAAATTGCTCGATAATCTGGGAGCATCTCTGACTGACTTGGGAACTTCGCGGACAGACTCGGGAATCCCGCTGACGGCGATGGGAGCCTCCCTGACAGACTTGGGACCCTCCCTGACGGACTTGGGCCCCTCCCTGACGGACTTGGGAATCTCCCTGACGGACTTGGGAATCATTCTGAAAGACATGCAAACCTCCTGCAGAATCCCCTTACTTCCCTTGTGCGACCCGAATTTTCCCCGCCAGACGATCCCTGTGACCTCACCTTATCCCCACCGGTCTTTTCGCCCTCGGAAACCGCGTTGAGTCGATCCCGAAGGGATCACAGAGGGTAGCCGGTAGTCACGCGAGGCACGAGCGTGCCCACCGGGTAAGAGGTGAGAGCGTCGCTCCCCGAAGGGGTGCCAGCGCTCATCCACTTCGATGCACCGTTCCTCCGAATTGAGAACGCCGCACAAAGCGCATACGCCCTTCGGCCCAGCCACAAAACTTGGCACCTGGTATATAACCGCCTGCAAGCCATGAACGCGCCCTTGCAGGAAACCGCCACGCAGCCGCCGTCGCAGCACACCTTCACCTCCCACGACGGCGCCTCCTTGCACTACCGCCACTGGCCCGCCGCGATCCCGAGCAAAAAGGCCGTCGTCCTCTTCCACCGCGGCCACGAGCACTCCGCCCGCTGGCAACAAACCGTCGAGGCCCTCGATTTCAGAGACGTCGATGTCTTCGCCTGGGACGCCCGCGGCCACGGGCAATCCCCCGGCGAGCGCGGCTCCGCGGAACACATCGGCGTCCTCATCCGCGACGTCGACACCTTCATCCGCCACCTCGTCAAAACCCACGGCATCGCCATGGAAGACATGGTCGTCGTCGCGCACAGCGTCGGCGGCGTTGTCGCCGGCGCATGGGTCCACGACTTCGCTCCACCCATCCGCGGACTCGTCCTCGCCACTCCCGCGCTCAAAGTGCGCCTCTACGTCCCCCTCGCCATCCCCGCCCTGCGGCTCAAGCAGCGCCTCTTCGGACCCAGCTACGTGAAGAGCTACGTGAAAGCGCGCATGCTCACGCACGATCCCGAGCAAGCCGAGGCCTACACCGCCGATTCCGCCATCTTCCCGCAAATCGCCGTCAACGTTCTCCTCGATCTCCACGACACGGGGAAACGCCTCATCGCCGACGCCGGGGCGATCCGCGTGCCCACGCTCCTGCTCGCCGCGGGGGCCGACTGGGTCGTCGACGTTGGATCCCAGCGCCGCTTTTTCCAAAACCTCGGTTCTGGCGATAAAACGATGCGCGTCTTCCCGGGCATGTATCACGCGATCTTCCACGAAAAGGATCGCGCGCTCGTTACCGCCGAAATCCGCGCCTTCGTCGATCGCCTCTTCTCCGAACCGCGCCGCGCCCCCGCACCGTTGCGCGATGCAGACAAAGCCGGCTACACCCGCACCGAGTACCTCGATCTTATCGAAGCCCCGAAAACCACCGCCGCTAAAATCCAGCGCGCCGTGATGAGCACCGCCGGCCGCCTCAGCGCAGGCATCGATCTCGGCCTGCGCAGCGGATTCGATTCCGGCGAAACGCTCGACTACGTCTACGAAAACCGCCCC
>CBHXZU010000538.1:0-4820 GCA_966125105.1 uncultured Prosthecobacter sp. | reverse complement strand
AGGAAGCTTACTGGTATCTGGACGCCACCCCCACATCTTCCTACCTGCGCGCGCTCTATAAGTATCCGCAGCGCGAGTTCCCATACTCCTGGCTGCGCGACGAGAACCGGCGTCGTTCCTCCCGCGAGCGCGAGTTCGAGCTCTGGGATACCGACGCTTTCGACGGAGATCGCTATTTCGACGTTTTCTTCGAATACGCCAAGGCTTCCGAAGACGACATTCTCATCCGCATCACTGCGGCAAACCGCGGTCCTGACGCCGCGCCGCTGCACATCCTGCCGACCCTTTGGTTTCGCAACACTTGGAGTTGGAACTTCGGCAGCGATCGCCCAGTCCTGAAACGCATCTCGCCGGACGCGGTCAGCGCCACTCACGCGACTCTCGGCGATTTCATTCTCTCCATCGACGAAGCCGCGCCCTGGCTCTTCACGGAAAACGAGACGAATGCCGCAAAACTTTTCTCGGCTCCAAACGTCACGCCCTACGTAAAGGACGCCTTCCACGAGCACGTGGTCGCATCGGCAAAGGGAGTCGTGAATCCCGAAGCGGTCGGCACGAAATGCGCGGCGCACTATGTCGCTCACATTCCCGCGATCGGCGAGCGCGTGTGCCGTCTTCGCCTTACCCGCCGAGAATTGGTCGGCGCCAGACCCTTTGCCGATTTCGACCAAGTCTTCGAAGAACGTCGGCAGGAGGCCCGGATCTTTGTCGCCACGAAATGCGCGCCTGGTTTGCCGAAAGAGCAGCGCTCGGTGATTCGTCAGGCCTACGCGGGGCTGCTCTGGTCAAAGCAATACTACCAATATGAAGTGAAGACCTGGCTCGCCGGCGACCCCGCGCAGCCAAAGCCTCCCGCCGGCCACGCGCGAACGCGCAACTGGGATTGGACCCATCTCTACAATTCCGACATCATCTCGATGCCGGATAAATGGGAATACCCGTGGTATGCCGCGTGGGATCTCGCTTTTCACATGATCCCGATGTGCCGGATCGATCCGGACTTCGCGAAGGAGCAACTCCTCCTCTTTCTCCGCGAGTGGTACCTCCGCCCCGACGGCGCGTTGCCCGCTTACGAATGGAACCTATCTGACGTAAACCCGCCCGTGCACGCGTGGGCATGCTGGCGCGTTTATAAGATCACGGCCACTCGCGGTCAGCGCGACACGCTTTTCCTCGAGCGTTGTTTCCAGAAGCTCCTGCTCAACTTCACCTGGTGGGTGAACCGCAAGGACTTGCGCGGCCAGCATCTCTTCGGCGGCGGCTTCCTTGGCATGGACAACATCGGGTTGTTCGATCGCTCGCGTCCGCTTCCGGATGGCAACGTGCTCGAGCAAGCCGACGGCACGGCGTGGATGGCTTTTTACTGCGCCACGATGCTGGCGATGTCGCTGGAACTCGCGCGCACCCGACCTGCCTACGAGGATATCGCCTCGAAGTTCTTCGAGCACTTCGTGGCGATCGCGGATGCCATGAACACGCTCGGCGGCGACGGTCTCTGGGACGAGCAGGACGGATTCTACTATGATCATCTCCGCGCTGCGGATGGTTTGACGGACAGCGAATCCGTCCCTCTGCGCGCGCGGTCGCTCGTGGGACTGGTCCCGTTGCTCGCGGTGGAAGTCATGGAGCAGGACGTCATTCGCGCATTGCCTGGCTTCCGCAAACGCATGCGCTGGTTCCTGGATAATCGTCCCGAGCTCGCGTCGCACACGAGTTACATGGAGCGAGTCTCCGTGCACGGGCACGAACTCCGGTTGCTCGCCATTCCTTCGAAAGAACGCCTCCTGCGCGTGCTCAAGCGCTTGCTCGACGAAAACGAGTTCCTTTCGCCGCGCGGCATCCGATCGCTTTCAAAAGCGCACGAGGACGAGATGTTTTGCTTTCTCTACTCCGGCGCGCACGTGTGCATCCAATACGAGGCGGGCGAAAGCACCGATGGGCTCTGGGGCGGAAACTCGAACTGGCGCGGGCCAATCTGGTTTCCGCTCAATTATCTCCTGATCGAGGCGCTCGAGCGTTATCACCTTTTCTACGGTGACAGCGTCACGGTCGAGATGCCTACTGGCTCTGGCAACTTCATGAACCTGGCGGATGTGGCTACGGAGCTTGCCCGCCGCCTCGGCTCTCTGTTTCTGCCCGACGAGCAGGGGCGCCGCCCCTGCCACGGTGACGATTCCGCCGCAACGCGATTTGCGGAGGATCCAAACTGGAAGGATCTGATCTGGTTCCACGAATATTTCCACGGCGACACCGGAAGGGGACTCGGAGCGAACCATCAGACCGGCTGGACGGCGATCGTCACGCGTTGTCTTAATCTCGTGGGCCGCGCGCATCCTCCAGCGGCGGCGCCCGCACCCACTTCGAAGTGGCAGGCCCGATGACGCGGTAAACTCATGGGTGGATAGGGAGAAGATCGCCAAAACGCGGGACGAGACACCGTCAGTCAAAACGTAAGCGCGTAACGCGCCGAACGCTCATGAGCTTTGGGTGGTTGGCATTTCCGTTTCGGTCTGCGTAATAGCTGGTCCGATGCTGGACGATTATCAACCGAAGCCCCGCCGCCTCTGGCTTGTTGCCCTCGTTTTCTGCGTGGTTGTGATTGCGGACTCGTGCTTTCGGTGGGCGACCTACCAGTATCGGACGTTCGATCTGGCCTTTTACGTCCATTCATTCTGGCTCGCCCTCCACGGGCAGTCCCACTCGACGATTCTGGATGTCTCGCTGATGGGCAACCACGCGGAGCCCATCTGCTTCCTGCTCATGCCGCTCTTCTGGATCTGGAAGCATCCGATGTTTTTCGTGGTAATTCAGGCGGCGCTCGTCGCGACGATGCCTTTTACGGCCTATCGAATTGCCCGGCGCATGGAGTTTGAGCGCAGGGGCGCGCTGCGACTTGCCTTGGCGACGCTGCTCGCGCCTGCGACCGGGTACATGGTGCTGCACGAGTTCCATCCTGAGACGCTTTCGGCACCATTGATCCTGCTCATGCTGGAGGCGCGTTTTGCCAGTCGTGTGGGGCTGTTCTGGGTCTGGTTTCTTCTTTCAATCGCTTGCAAGGAAAACGTCGCGCTGCTGATCGGGTGGCTTTGCGCTGTGCACTACGTGTTGGATCGCGGTCGGTCGCGGGACTGGCAGCTCGCTTTTAATGTGGTGCCTGGTGCCATCGCGCTTGGCTGGGTCCTCCTTTATGGGCTCTGGGTTGGTCCGGCTCTCAACGGAGGGCGCGTCGATTATTACGAACTCTACGGGCATGTGGGCGGCTTGAAGGGAATGTTTACGTCGCCGGGGACTACTTTCGCAGCCGCGTGGAATGCTGCAACTACTGGAACCCTGGTCTGGGGATTGGTCGCGCCTCTTTTGTTGCTCCCGTTGCTTCGTCCGCGTTGGTTGATCATCGCTGCGCCGATCTTCGCCCAGCATCTTCTTTCTTCGCGCCCCTCGGAGTGGAGCATTTACTTTCACTACGCCGCGCCGTTGATTCCGCTGATTTGGTACGGGGCTGCCGAGGCCTGCGCCCGCCTCTACTGGCGCGATGTGATGGCCGGCTGGGTGGTGGCCGCATGTGTGGCGTTCCAACTCTGGATCGGTCCCGTCCATTCCGTATTTCGGACCATCACTACCGCTTCCGAAGCACGGGAGAATGCAAAGATCCGATCGGACTTCTTAGCCGCGATCCCAGACGAAGCGTCGGTCGTCGCCAACTTGCGATTCCTTTCGCATCTCGCCATGCGCGAGAAGGTTTATTCCCTGCATCACATTTTAAAGGGACTGAAGACGCTGAGCCGGACGGAATATGTCCCTCCACCGCCTACAGACGCGGTGGTTGTCGACGTCGCCGATAGCGCCACTTTTGATCGCGCAGCCGGCTACTATCACCCTGCGATGAAGGCCGTTGACGGCCGGTTATATCCTGAGTCCGAGGTGCTGCTCGACACGTTTCTCAAGAACGCGACGTGGAGTAGCATTTCACGGAATGAGATCACTTTGTTACGCCGTGAGGACTCCCAGAAGAGTGGACGTCCGATCGTTGGCGAGGGCAGGGAACTCGACCCGTTTCACCGTCTCATTTCTGCGGAATCCATACCGCCGACGGCTGGAGATTCTGGGTTAATCGTCCTGAATCTCGAGGTGAAGCCCAACCGTCCGATTGTTCCTTGGGTTCGCCTTTATCTGCAGGCCGAAGATGGCCGACAATATTCCATCGCCAAAGGACCGATTGGTCTTGGCAGGCCCACCGGCCCTATTTTCACCGAATCATGGGCAGTTCGCCCGCCGTCCTCCATCCCCCGGGGAAAGTACCGCAGCCTTCTTCTCTTCTACGACAATCACGAATCCATCTACCCAGGGAAGGCGCGCTTCGAAAAGCGCACCTTCGACCTGGGTGATTTGGATGTTCGCTAGCTATTCCGTCGGCGTGTAAGGCCGCCAGTAATCGAGCGGCGCCACGTCGGAAAGCACGGTGTAAGTATCCATGCTCAAACGTGGCGGACTCTTCAGGTCTGTCATCACGATCGTATTGCCGAAGAAGTCATTCGGAAGCGACTGGTACAGAAGAATGCGTTCTTTCAGATATCGCCTTAGAAAATCCATGTCTGCTTCGGTGATCGGTTCGTTCCCGGCTTTGTGATACTCGGCCGCGTAGAGATCGATCGCGTGATCGACCGCTTTGAGGTCATCGAGCATCCTTGCCGCCTGGGAACGCTTGCGCGCTCGCAGGTAATTCGGAATCGCCAGTGTTGCCAGCAGGGCGAGAATCGCCACTACCAACATGATTTCGATGAGGGTGAATCCCTTCCATCGACGTGCGCGAATTGCATTTA
>CBHXZU010000537.1:0-4821 GCA_966125105.1 uncultured Prosthecobacter sp. | reverse complement strand
CGGACGGCGAAAGAGAAGGGCTTCGATTTGAACACGCCTTTCGATGATTTGCCGTCGGACCTGCAAGACTGGGTACTCTACGGCGAAGACCACAAGCGCCGCGGAAAAGGCACGGAGCGCGGCGGCGAGGAGCTTTGGAAGGAAGGACTCTGGTATGGGGTCGCAGGTTTCTTCCGCTGGCTGGAATCGAAGGCCTACAAGATGCACGTGCGCGTGCTGCTCAGCCGTTATCGCAGCTACACGGAGTGCCCGTCCTGCCGTGGCGGACGCTACCAGCCCGCGGCGCTCAACTTCCGTGTAGGTGGAAAGACATTGCCGGAGATCCAGGCGCTAGCGATCGGCGATCTGCTGCCTTTGCTCGATAATGCGTCGAAGAAGCTGACCGCAAACGGCGACGCGACGACATCCATGCTGGTCGGTGAAGTGAGCAGCCGGCTCGGATATCTCGAGCAAGTGGGCTTGGGATATTTATCGCTCGATCGACCCACGCGCACGCTGAGCGGAGGCGAGACGGAACGCGTGAATCTCACGACGTGCCTGGGCGCGAACCTGGTGAACACGCTGTTTGTGCTCGACGAGCCGAGCATCGGCCTGCACCCGCGCGACACCGGGCGACTGATTTCGATCATGCGCTCGCTGCGCGACAAGGGCAATACCCTGCTGGTCGTAGAGCACGAGGAGAGCGTGATGCGGGCCGCGGATCATCTCGTGGAGGTGGGTCCGGGACGCGGCGAAGCCGGCGGTTCCCTGGTCTTCAGCGGGCCCGCGTCGGAATTGCTCGCGCCTGCCGGAAAGAAGGCACGCAAGATGAATGGCGCGAACGGCGCGGATTCCCTGACCGCCGCCTATCTGAACGGAACGAAGACCATTCCGATTCCGCCCGAGCGTCGCGTGCCGCGCGAGTGGGTGCGGGTGGAAGGCGCGAAGGAGAACAATCTGAAGAACGTCGACGTGGAGTTCCCGCTCGGCGTCTTTGCGTGCGTCACCGGCGTGAGCGGCAGCGGCAAGAGCACGCTCGTGCACGCCGTGCTCTACGAAAACCTCATGCGCGCCAAGGGGCTCGCGACGGAGAACATGCCCGGCGCATTGAAAAAGTTGATCGGCGCGGAGCGAGTCTCGCAGGTGATCCTGGTGGATCAGTCGCCGCTCGCGCGCACGCCGAAGAGCACGCCCGCGTTGTATCTCGGCGTGTTCGACCACATCCGCGAACTCTTCGCGATGACCGTGCGAGCCCTGGCGGAGGGGATGAGCGCGAGCACGTTTTCCTTCAACGGCGGTGCGGGCCGGTGCGAGCGCTGCTCGGGCAGTGGATTTGAGAAGATCGAGATGCAATTCCTCAGCGATGTGTTCGTGCGCTGCCCGGAATGCGAGGGACGGCGCTATCAGCCGCATGTGCTGAAGATCGATCTCGCGGGGAAGAACATCTCGGAAGTCCTCGAGTTGACCGTGAGCGAGGCGGTGAAGTTTTTCGACAAGCTCGGCGCGACGAAAGTCTCGAAGCCCTTGCTCGTGCTCGAGGAAGTGGGACTCGGATACCTGCGGCTCGGACAACCTCTCAACATTCTCAGCGGCGGAGAAAGCCAGCGGCTGAAATTGGTCGAGCGCTTGATCCAATCGAGCGCCGCGCCAAGTGCCGGAACGGCTTCGACGTTGCTCATTCTAGACGAGCCGACGACCGGTTTGCACTTCGATGACATCGCGCTGTTGCTGCGCGTGTTTGCGCGTCTCGTGGAGCAGGGAAACTCGCTGCTGGTAATCGAGCACAACCTCGAGGTGATCAAATGCGCCGATTACGTGATCGACCTCGGTCCCGACGCGGGCGTGAAGGGCGGCGTGGTGATCGGGCAGGGCACGCCGGAGCAGCTCGCCGAAGTTGAAGGATCGCACACCGGACGTTTTCTCCGCGAAGTGCTCGGCACGCCTGGCTATGTCGTCGAAGAGGAAGCGACCGCGCGTGTCGCTGAGACCGCGCAACTGCTGTCGCGGAAAACGAATGGCTCCATTGCCGTGCACGGAGCCCGCGAGCACAACCTCAAGAATCTCTCGCTGACCATCCCGCGCGACAAAATGGTGGTCATTACCGGCCTGAGCGGCAGCGGCAAGAGCACGCTGGCGTTCGACATTCTCTTCGCGGAAGGCCAGCGGCGTTTCCTCGACGTAATGTCGCCTTATGCGCGGCAATTCGTGGAGCAATTGGAAAAGCCGGACGTCGATCTGATCACCGGGCTCCCGCCGAGTGTGGCGATCGAGCAGCGCATCACGCGCGGCGGAGGCAAGAGCACGGTGGCCACGGTCACGGAGGTGTATCACTTCCTGCGTCTGCTGTTTTCCAAGCTCGGCACGCAGCATTGTCCGAACTGCGGCTGCGCCGTGGAGAAGCAAACGGCCGCGGCCGTGACGCGCCAGGTGGAGGCGCTCGCGAAGAAGGGCAAGGTGCGCGTTTTCGCCACGCTGGTGAAGGCGCGGAAGGGTTTTCACACCGACATCGCGAAGTGGGCGAAGCGGCAGGGCTTCGAGACGTTGCTCGTCGATGGAAAGCTGACGCCGGTTGCAGGCTTTCAGAAGCTGGAGCGTTTCCGTGAACACACGATCGAGGTGCTGGTGGGCGAACGCGGGCCGGCGGACACGAAGGGCGAACGACGCGCGCGCCTGGAACAACTCGTGAAGACCGCGCTCGGCCACGGACGCGGGACCATCCGCGTGCTGGATGCAAAGGGCCGCAGCACGGTGCTGAGCACGGAACGCGCTTGCCCGGAATGCGGGGAGTCTTTCGAAGAACTCGATCCGCGTCTCTTTTCCTTCAACTCACCGCATGGCTGGTGCCCGGAGTGCCACGGCTTCGGCGAGGTGTGGAAGCGTTACGTCAATCCGCGTCTGGAGACCGCGATCGAGCAGGAAATGGATATCGAGCGGCAGAGCGAGGATCTCGAGGAAGGTGAAGCGCAGCCGTGTCCCGAGTGCAACGGCGCGCGGCTCAATCCGCAAGCCCGAGCAGTAAAAGTGAGCGGACGAAGCATTCACGAATACGCGAGTCTCCCTGTGCGCGAAACGCTCGCGGTCGTGAGCAAGCTGCGCTTCGCCGGATCGGAAAAGCGTATCGCGCAGGATATCGTCCCGGAGATCACGCAACGCCTCACCTTCATGGGCAAGGTCGGGCTGGATTACCTTTCGCTCGACCGCAGCGCGCGAACGCTGAGCGGTGGTGAGAGTCAGCGCATCCGCCTGGCTGCGCAGCTCGGCAGCAATCTGCGCGGCGTATTGTATGTGCTCGATGAGCCGACGATCGGCCTGCATCCGCGAGACAACGATGCGCTCCTCGATACCCTCGAAGCGCTGAAATCGAAGGGCAACAGCCTGGTGATCGTCGAACACGACGAAGACACGATGAAGCGGGCGGACGTGATTCTCGACCTTGGACCTGGTGCCGGTGTGCACGGAGGCCAGGTCGTCGCGCAGGGCTCGCTGAAGGAGATCGAGCGGAACGCGGACTCCAAAACGGGCCTGTGCCTGCGCGAGCCGTTGAGTCATCCGACCCGCGGGGCAAGACGCGCGCTCGATTGCTGCGATTGGATTGAGCTAAAGGGAGCCAGGGTGAACAACCTGAAGAATGTTGCGGTCCGCTTCCCCGTTGGCGCGCTGAGCGTAATTACGGGCGTGAGCGGCAGCGGCAAAAGCACGCTGATGCGCAGCGCGATGCGTCCTCTCGTTGAGGAAGCGCTCGCGAAAAGGAAATCGAGAGAGGGCCGTCCGGAACTTGGCGAAGTGCATCTTGCGCAGAACGGGAAGAAGAAGCCCGTGGCGCTCGCCCAGGGATTGGAAGCGGTGCGCGAAGTGGACCAGTCGCCGATTGGCAAGACATCGCGTTCGACGCCTGCCACGTATCTCGGCGTCTGGAACGAAGTGCGCGACCTATTCGCGCAGATCCCGGCGGCGCGCATGCGCGGCTACACGAGTTCGCGCTTCTCTTTTAATACCGAAGGCGGTCGCTGCGAAACGTGCGCAGGGCAGGGCGTGATCAAGATGGAGATGGCATTCCTGCCCACGAGCTATCACCCGTGCCCCGACTGCCACGGGCTTCGGTTCAATCAACCGACGCTCGAAGT
The DNA here is from genome assembly GCA_966125105.1 of uncultured Prosthecobacter sp. Lineage (GTDB taxonomy): Bacteria > Verrucomicrobiota > Verrucomicrobiia > Chthoniobacterales > Chthoniobacteraceae > SXWH01. The sequence continues at coordinate 718 of CBHXZU010000537.1, read as the reverse complement.
GCTCTATGACGGCAAGAGCATCGGAGACGTGCTGAACATGTCGTTGGCCGAAGCCACGGAGTTTTTCCGTGCTCACCCGAAGATCCACCGGCCGCTTTCGCTCCTCTGCGACACCGGCCTCGGCTATTTGCGCCTGGGGCAACCGAGCCCCACGTTGAGCGGCGGCGAAGCGCAGCGCCTCAAGTTGGTCTATGAACTTGCGCAAGGTGTTGCGCACGACGCGAACGCTCGACTTCGCAAACAGCGCGAGCCGAAGAGCACTCTCTATCTATTGGAGGAACCGACGATCGGCCTGCACATGTGCGACGTCGCCGAGTTGCTCAGAGTGTTGCACCGCCTCGTCGACAGCGGCGCCACAGTCGTCCTGATCGAGCATCATCTCAGCGTGATCGCCGATGCGGACTACGTCGTGGACGTCGGTCCCGAGGCCGGGGCGGGCGGCGGAGAAGTCGTCGCCGCCGGTTCACCCGAAGAGATTTCCCGGCACAAGGTCAGCCGCACGGCGCCGTATTTGAAAGCCCTGTTGGCGGGAAGCTAGTAACGGAAAATCCGGCAATCGGGGCGTTTACGCGCTAGGTATCCTTAAGGCGGCCGGAATTTGTGTTGCGTAAATGCTGAAAATTTAGCATTGCTGTTTTGTAACCGATATCATATGCGGGGTTTTCAACGTATGAAGTCATTCGCTTTCGCCGGTCTCGCTCTCGTTGCCGCTGTGGCA
>CBHXZU010000536.1:0-4826 GCA_966125105.1 uncultured Prosthecobacter sp. | reverse complement strand
TTGGGTTGGCTGGTTTCGCCCGCCATCTATCGGCTCGTCGCGGCGGCGCCATGGCCGCAGGTGGATGCGGAGTGGCCCCTGGTGATCGTCGCCGGGCTGCTGGTTGGCATCGGCACGCGCTATGGCTCCGGCTGCACCAGTGGTCACGGCATCTCGGGCGCGCTGCAGTTAGCGGTATCGAGTTGGATCTTTGCGATTCTGCTGTTTGTCGGCGGGGTAGCCACGGCGTTCGCGCTCTATGGAAAGGAGGCGAGGAACCATGTTTGAAGACGCAGGCAGACTCGTCCTCGGATTGCTCTCCGGGGTGGCATTCGGATTCCTCCTTCAGAAGGGACGCGTGGCAAAGTTTCGCGTCATCATGGGGCAGTTTCTGCTCAAGGATTGGACCGTCGTGAAGATCATGCTCTCCGCAGTTGCGGTCGGCGCAGTCGGGGTTTGGGCCATGGTGGCAATGGGTTGGACATCGCTGCACATCAAACCTGCCGCGTTCGCGCCCCTCATCATCGGCGGACTGCTCTTTGGGATCGGCATCGCTATCTTCGGTTACTGCCCTGGGACGAGTGTCGCCGCGTGTGGCGAAGGCCGGCGCGACGCCATGGTGGGCGTGCTGGGAATGTTTGCCGGGGCGCTCGTTTACGTGCTGGCGTTTCCCGCCCTGCAAGGATTGACGAAGGCGTGGGGTGATTGGGGCAAGGCGACCTTGCCGCAGGTGCTTGGGATGTCGCCGTGGGTCTTCGTCGCCGCGTTGGGTGTGATGGCGGTCGCACTCCGCATCCTGGCCGAGCGACGTCACGGGGCCGCCCATCATTGAACCGGTGTATGGCACTCATCTTCGAACGCATCCAAACCGAAGGCATCGCGGAACTGTCGTACCTGCTCGGCGACGATAGCGAGGGCGTCGCCGCGGTCTTCGATCCGACACCCGATGTTGAAAAGTACATTGCGCTGGCCCGGGAGAAGAAAGTCTCCATCACCCACATCTTTGAAACGCACATCCATGCGGACCTGATGAGCGGTTCACGAGAGCTTTGCGCCCAAGTGGATTCAGCCAGGATCTACGTCAGTCATGAAGGCGACGCCCGTTACGGCTTCGACAACGAAGCGCTGAAGGATGGCGATCAGTTTACGTTCGGGAAAACCGTCATCACGGTAAAGCACACGCCAGGGCACACCCCTGAACACGTGAGCTTTTCCCTTGCGGAGAAGGATCACGAAGAAACCCCGTGGGGAGTGATCACGGGGGATTCTCTCTTCGTCAACTCGGCGGGACGGCCGGATCTTCTCGGATCGAGCGAAACGGAAGAACTGACCAAAAAGCTGTTTCAGACTTTGCGCGGGTATTTCCTGACCCTCCCGGACGGCGTTTCCATTTACCCTGCGCATGGCCATGGCTCCCCCTGCGGCGCGGATATCGGCGACCGACTCGAAAGCACCGTGGGCTACGAGCGGAAGTACAACCCCTATCTGCAGATCGCCGACTTTGAGAAGTTCAAGGAGCACGCACTCGGCAGCGCGCCACCGGTCCCGACCTATTATCCGCTGATGAAGAAGGTGAACGCGAAGGGCCCGGACGTGATCGGGAGCCTGCCCCGCGTCCCAGGCCTTCCGGCCAGGGCGTTTCGCGAGGCCGTGGAGCAGAAAGCCGGGGTCCTGGTCGACACCCGCCTGATGCTTGCCTTCGGCGGCGGTCACATCAAAGGCGCCCTGAATATCGGAGCCACGCCGATGCTCTCGATCTGGGCCGGATGGCTGCTCGATCCCAAGAAACCCATCCTGCTCGTCCTGGACAGTGATGACAAAGTGGAGGAAGTCGTGAAGCTCTTCATTCGCACAGGCTACACCCGCTTTGCAGGCTACCTCGTCGGCGGGATGACTGCATGGGACAATGCCGGCTTTCCGTTGGAAGACGTAGGACAAATGACGGTGCCCGAAGTCCAGGCCGCCAACTCACGGCTGCAGATCGTCGATGTGCGAGCGCCAGCGGAATGGAAAAGCGGGCACGTGCCGGGGGCCGTGCACATGTTTCTTCCCGACCTCCGCGAGAAAGCGGCCAAACTCGATAAAGGGACGCCGGTGGCCGTGTATTGCGACAGCGGTTACCGCGCGAGCATCGGCACCAGCATCCTGAAGCAAGAGGGCTTCGAATGCGTCTGCAACGTGCCTGGAAGCTGGCAGGCATGGAAGAAAGCAAAGTTGCCAATCAGCAACGAGAACCCGGAGGAGTGATGATGCGGCCTCGAATTGCTTATCTCCTGGGGATTGCCACCCTGCTGGTAGCTATCCCAGAAAGCGCAAACGCGGCTACGGTCGATGCGCAAGCATATGACGGGGCCGCATGGTCTCCCTACCTCGTTGGCGCCGGGATCGGCGTGCTGTCGTGGCTCACCTTCTACTTCGCGGATAGGCCGATCGGCGCATCGTCGTTCTACGCCACCATCGCCGGATTCATCGGGAAGATCTTTGCTCGCCGCCACACGGAGAAACTCAAGTATTACCAGAGTAATCCACCCCGGATCGATTGGGCTTTCATCTTCGTGCTTGCGTCCATGGCGGGCGGTTTCCTTGCAGCGTGGAGTGGTGGCGAAATCCGAAACGAATGGCTGCATCCGATGTGGGTCGAGAGATTTGGTGACAGCCTCCCATTCCGCGGAATCATCGCGTTCGCTGGGGGTGTCCTCATGGCCGTCGGCGCGCGCATGGCCGGCGGCTGCACGAGCGGGAACGGAATCTCTGGGACGTTGCAATTGAACGCGGGATCATGGCTGGCGGTGATCGCCATGTTCATCGGAGGCGTGGCCACTGCCTTCATCCTTTTCACATTCCTATGATCGATCCCGGTGCCGCCGTGAAAGAATCCAGCAAGCCACCGCAAGGCGCGGTGAGCGGGAAAAAGTTGATCACAGCCGTGCTCTATGGCCTCGCGTTTGGGTTCTTGCTGCAGAAAGGCGGCGTCGGGAAATACAACGTGTTGCTCGGCCAGCTCCTGCTCCAGGATTTCACCGTCCTGAAAATCATGGGGACTGCGATCGTGGTGGGCATGGTGGGCATCTTTACCCTGCACCATTTCGCCAAAGTGAACCTGCACCTTCAGCCGACGAGAATTGGCGCGCAGTCGATTGGAGGCATCATTTTCGGAGCGGGATTCGCGTTGAACGCCTATTGCCCTGGCACCGGCGCGGCCGGGCTCGGGCAAGGGAGTTGGGACGTGCTTTTCGGCATGGCGGGGCTCGTTGCAGGTTCCTATCTTTTTGCCGAGTTGTCTGGATGGTTGAAGCGGACAGTCGAGACATGGGGCGACAAGGGAAAGCTCACGCTGGCCGAAGTATTCCACGTTCGACGTGGCCCCCTGATCGTCGAAATGGCGATTCTCCTGACCGCCGGATTGTTCGCCTTGGGCCGACTCAGCAATCAGCCATAAAAGCGCGCTCCGCTCTTCGACGGCAGGCAAGCCGCTTCCCGATGCAAAAGTTCCAGCGCAATCCGCTCCCAGCCGCGTGGCCTGGCATCAGAACAACGTTACCCACAAACGCCTCTATTGGCTCGCCGTTCCGCCCGGAGTGGCAACACCAAGAACCGAGAACCAAGAACGATATAGCTGACGCAAACCCGACAGTCCGCTGTATCGCCAGAACCTTTCCCGTGGAGGGATGGAGCTCCGGTAAAAGATTGATTTCGAAAACCGTCCCCCTTTCCTCATCCGCATGCCCAGGCGGTTGCTCATGCTTATTCTGCCCGGCGCGTTCGCGGGCCTTCTTCCCCTCACGCCGGTTTTCGGCGAAAGCCCGGAATTCCAAGGCAAGACCGCCGAACGGTGGGTCGCCAGTTGGGGAGCGGATATCGCCAGGTTTCACGCGGTGGCGGAGGAATGGGGTCTCGCTGGGATCCCCCATTTTGCCCGGGTGCTCCGGGAGTCCGCTTCGATGAACGAGCGCAGGGCCGCGTTGGACGCGATCAGCGTCGTCCTCCGCGAGCCGGTCGTTGAAGAGCAGCGCCGCATGGCAGAAGACGTCGCGGTGCCGGCCATGCTTCCGCTATTGCGCGACCGCCAGTATGCGATTCGCGGAGTTTGCATGGATGCCCTCCGCCGCATCGGCCCGAGTGCCAGGGCCGCGATTCCTGCGGTCATCGCGAACGCGCGCGACACGAGCGAAGAAACGGCCCGCATCGACACGCGCGGCATTGCCCTTTCCACCTTGAGCGCGATCGGCCGGAATGTTCCGGACGAAGTCCTCCCGGTCCTGGTCGAATCGTTGCAACACGCTGAGCCGAAGATGCGGGAAAAGGCCGTGAACGCCCTGGGAGCACTCGCCTGGAGGGCTGTCCCGGCCATGCCCCAAATCGAGGCTGCAGCGTCCGCGAGCGACGACGAGACCTGCCGCAAAGCGGCGCAAATTGCGGTCGCGAATATTCGACGCCCGCGGCCCGCCCAGGTTGGCGATCCGCTTCCCCCAATCGAGGCGAAACGCCTCCTAAAAGATGAGGTCTGGCGCTCGGAATCCGCCAAAGGACGAGTGCTCGTCCTCGAGTTTTGGTCCGTCACTTGCGCGCCCTGTCAGCCGGCGATGACGAAACTGGACGCGACGGCGAAGAAGCGGACGGATTGGAGCGGGAAAGTCCAGATCTACGCCATTAACGAAGACGACAACCGTGACCGCGCCGCCGGCCACGCCCAGTCCAGGGGCTGGCAACATTTGGAACACGTGCATGATCCCGGAGGTCACATCCGAACCCAGTTGGCCGCCTCGCTCCCGGAGACCATCCTTATCGACGCGACCGGACGGGTAGTTTGGCACGGCCACCCCAGCGAAGTAGACCTGGAAAAAGAG
>CBHXZU010000535.1:0-4854 GCA_966125105.1 uncultured Prosthecobacter sp. | reverse complement strand
AGCTCTTCCGCGACCTGGCCAAGATCAAAGGCCAGATCATCGCGGTCAGCCTGGTGATGGCCTGCGGAATCGCGATGATGATCACGACGCGCGGGCTGATCCTCTCCGTTGAATCGACGCGCAACGCCTATTACGAAAGCCGGCGCTTCGCGGATCTCTTTTGCGAGTTGAAGAGGGCGCCCAATGCGCTGCGGGCGCGGCTCACGGAAATTCCCGGCGTCGCTGCGGTCGAAACGCGCGTAACGGGACGCATTACTCTCGATCTGCCCGGCCTCGCGGAGCCAGCGGATGGAATGATGCTTTCGTTGCCTGAGGATCGGGTGCAGCAGCTAAACCTGCTCTTTGTGCGGATCGGACGTCTGCCGGAAGTCGGCAGCCACAATGAAGTGGTCGTGGGTGAGGCGTTCGCACAGGCGCATGGCTTCAGGCCAGGAGACGATATCGACGTCACCATCCGCGGTGCCCGTGAACGATTGCACATCGTCGGGATCGCGCTCTCGCCGGAATTCGTTTTCGAAGCCCGCGCCGGCGAGACGTTCCCCGATAACCGCCGCTTCGGTGTCTTCTGGATGAATGAACGTGAACTCGCCACCGCGTTCGACTTGCAGGGCGGGTTCAATAGCGTGCTCGTTGACCTCGCGCCGGGCCAGGATCCGGCGCCAATTCGCGCGGAACTCGATCGCATTCTCGACGATTATGGCGGCCGCATCTCGTATGGCCATCGCGAGCACGCGTCCGCCGTGCGCCTCGACGACGAGTTGCAGATCCTGCACAGCTTGTCTTTCGCATTTCCCACGGTGTTTCTGAGCATCGCCGCTTTCATGAGCAGTGCCGTGCTCACGCGATTGATCCGGCTCCAGCGCGAACAAATCGCGCAGCTCAAGGCGCTCGGCTACTCAGCGATGCAGATCGGCGTGCACTTCATGAAGTATGCGCTCGTGATCGTGGTGGCGGCGGTCACGGTCGGAGGGACGGCGGGACTAATGCTCGGGCAGGGATTTGTGAAGATATACCAGCAGTTCTTCCGCTTCCCTTCGCTCGAGTTCCGACCGGACTGGCCAATCATTGGCGTCGCGTTTCTCGTCAGCGCCGGCGCGGCATTCATCGGCGTCTTTGGTGCGGTGCGCCAGGCCGTGCGTCTGCCTCCCGCCGAAGCGATGCGCCCCGAACCTCCGGCGTCGTTCAACCCATCCATCATCGAGCGGCTTGGACTCTTCCGCTTCGCGAGCCCGACGTTCCGCATGGCCGTGCGCAACCTGCACCGGCGTCCGTGGCAGGCGCTCTTCACCACGTTCGGCCTCGCGCTGGCCACGGCGATCCCGATCGTGCCAGGAGCCATGCGCGAGGGGATCGATTACATCCTCAGTTTCCAGTGGAGCCTCGTCGCGCGGCAGGACGCAACCGTTACGCTGATCGAGCCAAGTTCGTCGGGAACCTTGAAGGACTTGATACATTTGCCGGGCGTGATGAGCGCGGAACCGTTCCGCAGTGTGCCCGCGCGTTTGCGCTTCGGGCATCATTCCCGGCGGTTGGGCGTCACGGGTTTGGCGCGCAATTCTACGCTGAATCGCCTGCTCGATGTGAATGCCCAGCCGGTGGCGCTGCCGATCGATGGGCTGCTCATGTCCGCAAAGCTTGCGGAAGTGCTTAATGCCAAGCCTGGCGACAAAGTGATCATCGAAGTGCAGGAAGGTCGGCGTCCGGTGATCGAGGCGACCATTCAAGGCACCGTTGCCGACTATGCGGGGATCGCCGCCTACATGGAGATCGGCGCATTGCAGCGCATCCTCCGCGAAGGCGGCACGATGAGTGGCGCGCACCTGGCGGTGGATGCGGCAAAGTGGCCGGAGTTCCTCGAGAAGGTGGAGGAATCCCCGCGGATCGCCTCGCTCGGCATCACCGCCGCGGTGCAGAAAACCTTTCAGAAAACCACCGGCGAGATGATCGGGAAGATTCAGTGGCTCTACTTCATCTTCGCCACGATCGTCGCGTTTGGCGTCGTTTATAACAGCGCGCGCATTTCGCTTTCCGAGCGCAGCCGCGACCTGGCCACCCTGCGCGTAGTCGGCTTCACGAGGCGCGAAGTCGCGGGCGTGATGATCAGCGAATTGCTGCTCCTTACCGTCCTCGCGATTCCCGTCGGCCTGTGGATTGGCAAGCAACTCGCCACGGGCATCGTCACCGCCGTCAGCACGGAAACGGTGCGCCTTCCCCTCGTGATCACCAGCGGCAGCTACGGCACGGCGGTGCTGATCGTGCTGATCGCCTCCGCCATTTCATTTGCGACCGTCAGCCGGCGCATTCATCACCTTGATCTCCTCGGGGTGCTCAAGGCTCGCGAATAACTTTCTATGTCCACACCCTCTTCCATCGCCACCAGTCAACCCGCCGCGCGGCGCGCCAGGAAAGGCCGGGGACTTCGGCGTTTCATCCCATGGGTTTTAGTCGTTGCCGTCGTGGGCGGCATCGTGATGAGCCTGCGACCGAAACCGCTCGAGGTGGAGACGCACGTGGTCGGCACGGGGCCGCTCACCGTCAGCGTGTTGGAGGAAGGCAAGACGCGCATCCGGCATCGCTACGTAATCTCGCCGCCCATTCCCGGATTGCTCGAACGCATTCCCCTGCGCGCCGGCGCAAAGATCGAAGCGGGCAAGACCGTGCTCGCCACAGTGCAGCCGCAAATGCCGGCCTTCCTGGACGCGCGGACCAAGATGGAAGCTGAAGCGCGGGTGAAGGCGGCGGAATCCGCGAAGCTGCAGCGCGAGGCGCAAATCGAGCGCGCCCGCAGCGCGCTGGAACTTGCGGAGAAGGATCTCGATCGCACGAAGAAGCTCCGCTCGACCGGCGCGGTCGCCGCCCGCGACCTCGACACGGCGACCAACCAGGTCGAAGTGCTCGGACGCGAATTACGCGCCGCCGAGTTTGCGCTCCAAGTCGCAGAGTTCGAGCGCGCGCAAGCCGAGGCGGCTCTCATGCAAGCGCAGTCGCCGACGGAGAGTGCGGCCAAGCCCATGCAGATCCTCGCGCCAATTAATGGATTTGTCCTGAACATCTATGAGGAAAGCGCGCGCGCGGTGACGGCGGGCATGCCGCTCATGGAAGTCGGATCGCCGGAGGATTTGGAAACGGAGATTGAGATGCTTTCCAGTGACGCAGTGGCCGTGCAACCCGGCGCGGAAGTCAGCATCGAACAATGGGGAGGCGATGCGCCATTGCGCGGGAAAGTCACGCTCGTGGAACCGGGCGGGTTTACCAAGGTGAGCGCGCTTGGCGTGGAGGAGCAACGCGTGAAAGTGCGGGTGGACTTCGTGGATCCGGTGCCGCCGGGGAAAGTGCTTGGTGATCGTTTCCGCGTGGAGGCGCGCGTGGTCGTGTGGCGCAGCGATTCGGTCCTGCAGCTTCCCACCGGCGCGCTGTTTCGTCGCGGAAATGATTGGATGACCTTCCTGCTCAAGGACGGCAAAGCGCAGCAGACGAAGCTAGAAATCGGCCGGAACAACGGCACCTCGGCGGAAGTGCGGGGCGGAATCAAGCAAGGCGACATCGTCATTCTCCATCCGCCGGACAAGCTGGTGGATGGCAGTGAAGCGCGATCGCGTTCCGGCTCGCATTAACCTCCGCGAAGCGCAAACTTCGTAGCATAGCCTTCCAAGGCTGTGTGAGGAACGGGAAACAGGCCGCAGCAGAGCGTCGCCGGGGCTTCCTGCTACTCGAGTCTGGAGATGCGAAAGCTGTTTTGAGATTGCAATCTACCCAGCAGCTTTCGCGGCGCTCCCACCAGCGCTCTCCCCGCACAGTGGGGAAGGCTATACCACGAATCCAGTCGCTTCGTGGCGGATCCGGTGAGACTTCAGCGTATCGCGCAACGTCGCGGATTCCGCGAACTTCTGACGACGGGACAAAAAGGCAGCATAAGAAGGATATCCTGCGAAGTTTGCGCTGCGCGGGGCATCTAACCCACGCTGGCAACACGATGTAATCTTCTGAATGAAAGGCACATCGTTCGCGTGGCAATTACTCAGAGCCAGCGGCAGTAACTTCATGGAAGACCGGGCGCTGCGCCTTGCTGCGGCGCTGGCCTATTATTCCGTCTTCGCGCTGGCGCCGCTGCTCCTCATTGCCGTCTCGATCGCCAGCCTGGTTCTGGGCGAGAAAGCACTGCGCGACGAACTCGCCGGCCAACTCCAGCAATTCATGGGACCGCGAGCAGCCGAAGCCGTGCAGGAAATGCTCAAGGCCACCGCGCTGAAGGCCCAGGGCACAATGGCCATGATCATCGGCATCGTCACCCTGCTCGTGGGAGCCACCGGATTCTTTGCCCAACTCAAGGATGCGCTGAACACAATCTGGCAGGTCGAACCAAAACCGGGCTGCGCCATGAAGGAACTGGTCCGCGATCGACTGATTTCCTTTGCGATGGTGTTTCTCATTGGCGGCCTGCTGCTCTTTTCGCTCTTTGCCACGACAGCGATGGCCGGAGTCAGCGCCTACACCGAGCGGATCTTCGAACTTCCTGACATCGTGTGGAGTTCGCTGAACGCGGTGGTCTCGATCGCGGTGAGCACCGCCCTTTTCGCGGCGATCTTCAAGGTGCTGCCCGACGTTCGGGTGCCGTGGAAGACTGTCGCGGTCGGTGCAATCATCACGGCGGTGCTGTTCGAGATCGGAAAGCTGGCCCTCGGATTCTACCTCGGCCGCGAGAGCACCGCATCCGGCTTCGGCGCGGCGGGCTCAGTCATTCTCCTGCTACTATGGGTTTACTATGCGAGCGCCATTCTGCTATTTGGCGCAGAGATAACCCAGGTTTGGGCGCGGTTGAGCAATGCCCCGGTTTCGTTGAGTCCTTTTGGAATC
>CBHXZU010000534.1:0-4855 GCA_966125105.1 uncultured Prosthecobacter sp. | reverse complement strand
GGGCAGGGCGGATGGATGATGCGCGTGGCTCCATGGGGAATTAGTCGCGATCGATACCGCGCTCGTACTCCAGGCGCTTGGTGCGAAGTTGAATGTCCTCGAGCAACTTGCGGTTTACCGCGATCAGGTCGCCGACCACGCCGACCACCCACAGGAGGAAACCGGTGAGCGTGCAGACTGCGGCCGCGATCAGGCTCGGCAGGTGCGTGCGGCCCGAGGTTTCGAAATCAAAGATGTAGAGCCACAGCCAGCGAAGGCCGAGGATTACGCCGATGAGCAGCGGCAACGCGCCGACCCAGAGGAAAAAACGCAGCGGTCGGTAGGTGATGAAAATCCGCAGGATCGTGAGGATGCTCCGCTGGATATAGGACGTCATTGACTTCATCAGCCGCGACGGCCGGAGGTAGCCATTCGTGCGGATGGGCACGGAAGCGATGGGAATGCCCTTTTGTCCCGCCTGGATGATCGTCTCTAGCGTGTAGGTGTATTCGGAGAAAACGTTCAGCCGCATCGCGGCGTTCCGGGAGATCGCGCGGAATCCGCTCGGCGCGTCGGCCACGGTGGTGCCGCTCGCGAAGCGCACGACCCAGGAGCCGAGTTTTTGCAGGACCTTCTTTAGTGGAGAGAAATGTTCGATCTCGGTGATCGGCCGCGTTCCCACCACGATCTGCGCCCTTCCCTCGAGAATGGGCGCGACCAGCTTGGGGATGTCGTCGGCGTTGTATTGATTGTCGGCGTCCGTGTTTACCACCACGTCCGCGCCAGCATGCAGCGCAGCGTGCAAGCCGGCCATGAAACCGCGGGCGAGTCCCTGGTGTCCGCCGAGGTCCACCACATGGTCCGCGCCGTTCGCCCGGGCGACTTCGATGGTGCGGTCCACCCAGCCCTCCGCGATGATCAGCCCTTCCACACTTTCAAATACATAGACCTGCCGAGGCAGCGCCCGCAGGGCCACGGGCAACGTCTCTTCTTCATTATGGCAGGGGATCTGGATGATCAGCTTCTTCACTGAGAGTTGCTTGGAATACCGGGGAGAGACACGCGAAGTCAAACTGACCCGAAGAGGGGGACCATGGCCTCCGGACCATAGCCAGGGCCGTTGCTTACTGCTTGGGACGCTTTTCTGCGACCTTTGATGCAGCGCTTCACGCCGGTGCGCCCGCTCTTGAGCGTGCGGAGACCGGCTTCAAGTTACCAGCAGGGGACATCTGCGGCATTCGATTTCTGCGGTCGCGCGCGCGCCGGCTTGCGTCTGTTCGCGTCGCGACTCGACATGCTCATTCGCTCAAACGAAAAGTTCGGGCCGCGTGGCGCTGGCTGCGCAACATCCCAGTATGAAACTCCGCCTTCTCCTCGTCGCGCTGATGCTCTCTCTCATTCCGGCAACCGCGGAAGAACCTGAGATCCGCCTTTGGCCGCAGGGAGCGCCGGGTTCCGAAGGGAAAAACGATCCGGAAGCGGTCGTGACCTCGAAGAGCGGGGAACGAACGGTTTCGTCGGTGCATCAACCTTCCATTACGCCCTTCCTGCCGCCGAAGGAGAAAGCAATTGGCGCAGCGATCCTCGTTATTCCCGGTGGAGGGCACAGCAAGCTGTGCATCGATCACGAGGGCGTTTTCATCTCAAAATGGCTGAGTGAACGCGGCATCGCGGCGTTCATGCTCAAGCATCGTCTCGCGCGGGAGAACGGCTCGACTTACACGATCGAGAAGCATGCGGCGGCTGACACGGAGCGCGCCATTCGATTGATCCGCTCGCGGGCGGCGGAGTGGAACATTGATCCCGGCCGTTTGGGGGCGATGGGTTTCTCCGCGGGCGGTGAACTAGTCTCAATCGCCGCCTTGCGTCCGAGCCCAACCGATCCCGAAGATCCCGACCCGATTCAGCGGCAGAGTCCCTGGCCTGCCTTCCAGGTCTTGATCTACCCGGGTCGATCGGCCGACATTAATCCGACAGAACTTGCGCCGCCGGTGTTTATGGCGTGTGGCGAAAAAGATCGGAAGGACATCTCCGAGGGGCTCGCCGAAGTGTATCTCCGCTACAAGCGCGTAGGGGTTTCTGCGGAATTGCACGTGTTTGCCGGGATTGGACACGGATTTGGGTACCGCCCGACGAATAAAGGCGCCGGAGCGACCTGGCCCGAGCGACTCGTCGAGTGGCTGGACGGCCGCGGCTTTCTGGCTCGGAAGAATTGACGGCGCTGAACGAATTCCAGACGGTTGTCGTCGGAGCGAGTCTCGGCCTCAACCACCATGCTGCCCGCGCGAATGCTCCCATATTCCCGCGCAAGTGATACAGTCTCCGAAAATGAGTGCCGCAGATGCCGCAGATTTTCCATCGGGCGAATGGACGGGATTCTATGTCTACTCGGGGCTTACGAATCGGTTTCTCATGGATCTGGAACTGACCTTCTCGACGGGCCAGGTCGTTGGCTCCGGTTGGGATGATATCGGCGCCTTCGACATCCGCGGCAGCTACTGCGCGCAATCCCGGGAGTGCAACTGGGTGAAGCATTATCACGGGCGGCACTCCGTGGAGTACCGCGGCTTTCGTGAGGGGAAGGGCATTTGGGGCACCTGGAGCGTCGGCGCAGGGAAAGGTGGATTCCACATTTGGCCGTTGCGCTCAGATGGAATGGACGTTGAGGAACACGAGGAGGTCGAAGAAAGAGTGCCGGTAGTGATTCCATAGCGCCATCTTTTGCAGGCCTCGATGGCGCCCGCGGCACAATCTGTGCCAATTATTCGCCGCACGATCTGCGCGCGGCCCGGCGATCTGAGCGTCACCCGGAATGGCATGAACGCGACGCCAAGGTTGATCCGGGGGTCGCTCGGGAAGGTCCAGGATTCAGCTGAGAAGTTCCGGATGGCTTCCAACTGGCCCGCGGCACCAAGTCGTGCAGAACGAATCCCGCCGGCGAACCTTAATCCCGGACTGACTTTAAGATGTCTCACCCGCGACTCTGCGTGGCGCTAGCGGCCGCCACTGAACCGGAACGCGCTTTCGTCTCGTGCCCGCGGACGTGATCGAGCTGGCGATGGCTGGCTTCCATCATGAAGACGAGGCCGGCGATGAGGCCAAAGTACATCGCTCCCATTTGCCAGCGCTGCGCCGGAGTGACCTCAAAGTAGCGCTGCTCCGCTTCCGTCTTCTTTCGGAACAAGGAAACGATGCGCGGGACGGAAAGTGCCAAAATCAGCCAGATGATGACGTTGGCGTGGGTGAATGCCATGTAGCCCATGATCGCCAGGCCTGGGATCCACAACCATGGCGACAGGGCAGTAACGATGCGCCCGCCGTCGAGCGTCCCGATCGGAGTGAGATTGAAAAGGTTCAGCCAATAGCCGGTCCACGCGAGAGCGATGAGGATCGGCAGTTCAAGGCGTTCGCCCGCCGCATGCACCAGCAGGGCCCCTGCCGACCCGAGCAGCGGCCCGCCGATTCCGACCGATGCCTCGATCCAAGCATTCCGAGGCGCTTCCTTAAGGGCAATCGAGGCTCCCATGAAAGGGATGAACACCGGGGCTCCAACTTTGAGGCCAAACTTCTTTGCCGCTATGAGGTGCCCGCACTCGTGAACGAAGATGAGCAGGACGAACCCCACCGCATACTTCCAACCCCACATTGATGCGTAGACGCCGATGGAGATCAGCATGGTCCCGCCCGTCTTCAGAATGAGCGGGAAGAGCTTCAGGATTGGACCGAGGAGGAACTTCAGCTTCGCCCCGAACTTCAGGACCAGCACTCCGACCGCAGCAATGACTCCGAACAGCCCTGTGCGTTCCCGCTTGGGCGGCTGACGAAGTGGCGGCGTTTGCGATGCGGTGGGCAGCTGCGGTGGAGCAGGGAACTGGTTCACGGCGACCGACTCTCGACGGTTTCGCGGGCCGCCGCAAGGCGCGTCGTCCGCGGATGCCCCGTATAGGACAGGAGGTGCATGAACGGTTAGTCACCTTCATTCATGAGTAATATTTAATCGTCGTTATATGACCGGCGCGTTGACTTGCCGGCGCGCAGATCGGATTAGCGTAGGCTTAGCGAAGCACAGCTTCTTTTGTGTTTCGCGACATACACCTTCCCGAACACCTCGCCCGAACCGCTTACCCGGACTCTATCCATGTCGACTCTCCGCGCTGCCGTGAAACCTCGTCCGCTCACTCAATCCCTCTCCCGTTACAAATCCTTTCTCGGGATCGCGGCGGCTTTGGGATTTGCCATGGAACACAATGCAACCGCAGCGTCGTCCACGTGGGAGGGGATCACTGGCGGAACGCCGGGTGACGGCGCATTGTGGATCGACCCGCTAAACTGGAGTGGAGACGTCGTTCCGGCGCCGTCGGACGATGTGATTTTTGGCTCTGGGACGCCTGGTGTCGTCCAGCTTGGGACCGATCAAACGATCAACAGTCTCACGTTCAACGCCAACTTCACGTTGGGTGCGTATGGCACCAATGAGATTCTGACGAACACATCCGGAAACGTCACTGTTTCCGCGGGCGCATTTGCGACGATGAACGCATCGTACGGTGGCGCGAATGGTATCACTTTGTCCGGTGGAGGCACTCTGTACATGAACAACCCCCTGCCGACGTTCGCTGGAAATATTACGGTGAGTGGAGCGGGCACTTCGCTGCTGAACCGCGGAGAGGGTCCGACCCCACAATACAACGGCATGGGCAGCTCGCAGGAGTTTGGACGTTTCGACCAACTCAGCCTGGGCTTCACGACCGCCCTTCGCACGATCACGCTGCAAAACGGCGGTGAGTATAAAATCATCAACGCCGGTAATAACCCCGAGGGCAGCTTCAAAAACATCGTCATTGGCACCGGGGGCGGCACGGTGAATCTGGCGGCT
>CBHXZU010000533.1:0-4857 GCA_966125105.1 uncultured Prosthecobacter sp. | reverse complement strand
TGGCTCGGGGTCCTTCACTTCGGGCTCGTTCCTCGCCGCTCCGTTCAGGATGACCGACTTTTTAACGTCTCGATCCCGCTCAACTTAATGGCAGTGGTGCGTTGCACTGGGCTGGTATGCTGTCGGGCCATCGGCCCTCAAAGGCATTGCCTGCGAATGCAATCGCGGTTTTCAGGTTGGCTGTTGCCAGGCGCCTCCTCTGTGGGGAGTCGAAACTCTCCCCTCACTAACCGCTTGACTCGGGCTTGGCTGGGTTGGCTCCAAGCCCATACACCTCCGCTGCCGTCGGCACGTAGCGCGCGCCGGCGCCCGGCGAAATCGAATCGAGTTCCCGAATCGCGCTCGAGCTCAAGTGCTGAAGCTCCGCCTCACAGCTGATCCACACGATCCCCGTCCCCGGCCGCAGCTCGTTGAGGAACCGGCTGTAGCGCAGTTCCGCTTCCAGGTCCGTGCCGTCCCGCACTCCGCGAACGATCGTCACGGGCGAGGGCAGGTGCGCGATGAAGTCCGTCAGCAGTCCGGAAAAGGAAGTGACCTCGTGAAACGGCAACCTCGCCTTCAACTCGGCCAGCCGGCTTTCCGTCGACTCCACCGCGCCAGCCTTCTGCCGGTTGATCCCCACCGCCACGATCACCTTGTCAAACATCGTCTCCGCCTGGCGCAAAATTGAAAGATGCCCCCGGTGAAACGGGTTGAAACTCCCCGGATAAACCGCGACCCGCGGCTGTACCCCGCGCAGGAGTTCCAGACATTCTCGCGCGCCTAGCGCGTGTTCCGGGAAACGGTTCGCCCAAGATTGCAGGAACTCCGCCCGCTTCAGCCGATACGTCGCCGTGTCGACCCATTGAAATTCGCGGAAGATGGCCAGCTCATACGCCAGGCGCTCACTCAGCGGGCACGAATCGCTGAGCTGAAACGCATCCAGATCGAAAAAAGTCTTTTCCAGCGCCGAATCCACCGGCCCCGCCCATTTCGAAGCCACGATCAATTCCACCGCCCGGCGGACCGTGGGATGCAGCGGATCCACCGCATCCGCGCGCAACAACGCCGCACTCGCCTCCTCGTTGTCGCCCGCGCGCGGATTGTAAATCGCATCGTGATACAGCGCCGCGAGCGACAGGATCTCCTGCCCCTCGCCCGTCGCGCGCTCCCGAATCTGCTCGAGCATCCCAATGACATGCCCCGGCCCATGCCAATACCGATGCCGCTCACACCACTGACCCGCCACCCTCTGCAAGGTCGCTTGATCCCTCAGGAACTGTATCGGAGCCAAGTTGCGCAGACGCGCAGCCAAACTTTCCGGATCGATTCGTTGCATTGCCCGGTATTTGCACGGCCAAACGGCACGTGGCGAGACATGGGCTCGCGCTCGAACAAAATGACTTCGGTCAGCCTGCATTCGTCGGCTAACGAAGCTCCATGAGGAGACTCCTCCCCAACTTGCTTCTCACACTTGCTGCGCCGCAAGCTGCAGCAGAGGTAAAATGGGTTATACATTCCCACGTAACTCCATTGCACGGCTACTGGCGGGCACATCGCTTCTGCCGTCTTCCGCAGAATCATTCGACCGAAATGCGGACGGGTTTCGAGTTAAGCGGCTTTGTTCCGAACACGTGGAATCCCGATGCGGAAATCTCGTAAGTGCCGGGCTGAGCCATTGGGTAGAATTGGAAGTCGAGTTGCTCTTTATGGCCCATGCCAGGTTTAGCTGAATTGATACTGTTCAGCACAAAGAAATGTTCCTCTCCGGGCTCCAGCTTCACCTCGTAAGCGTGAGGATAGTTGGAGAAGTAGTCCTCAATTATCTGTCGCGTGAGAGTTGGGTGTTTCCTGGGTGCAATTTTGCTTCCGTCAGGCGCGGTGATGTCCAATATCCATCGCGTGTGGGTTTCCAGTGGCCAGTCACGGTAATGGAGCACAACCCTCTTGTCGGATTGATTCCTGCACCCGAACAATAGGAGAAGGTCCTCGTTAGCCTTGATCCGATACTTCTCCGGCACGAGGACCACCGCCACACCGTCCTGCGGATCCGACCACGGGGGCGATACCTCCAACACGGACTTCACCGTCGCCACCGCTTCGGGCGTGTATCGCTGCGTGCCGTCGAGCATGACTTCCTGTGTCGACGGGTCCTCACGGGAAGGGCGTAAAAAGAGGATGTATTGCGCAGCTAGCTCCAGCGGCCCGAGCGGTTCATAGAAGAGGTATTTATTATTTAGAATCGTCGAGGCTCCCTTCTTGAATTTGCCTTTCAATACTTCCGAAACGTCAATTTCGACGACGGGATCCAATGCCTGCTTCACGCCGGGGGGAACTTTGGTAATTCGGGCGACCACGATCACGTCCGCCTGAACCGCCGCAACGCTGACGGGCCATGCTCGCCGCTTATAGGCGCTGGCGGTTTGCGTCAGAGCAAAGAACAGGAAACACGCCACCGCGGCTTGGACAACTCGACCCCAACTCGCCGTTCTCGCAATGGATGATTCAGAAGACTGCACGCTCGGCTTACGTTCGAAGTGCGCTTTCATCAGGTCGCAGGATGCCCGCCGGAAACTCAGAACGCAAACTAAGGGCCGGGAAGGAAGTCGCCTGAGCGACGGGCTGTTCTCGCGCAGCGATGCAGTTCCGAACACAGGGTTTCGGATCTTCACCTCCATTAGTACCCTGCACCAGGGCGGATCGCTCGACGCAACGAACGATGATCGCCGCTTTGCTTCCGCTTTTCATCGGCCACACACAAGACTAACCCTCGGTAATGAAACTGTTCCTATCGGCCGTAATCAGTTGCATTTGCGCGCATGGGATTGTCGCCGAGGAGGACATCTCCGCGAAAGCCAAGGGCACCTACCAGATCGAGATGCCCAACACAGTGATTCAGGACGTGCTGGAGTTCTACAGTCGCCAGGTCCGTAAACCTGTGTTCATGGCTACGAACGTCCATGGTGCGGTCACCATGAAATTTACCGTCCCCACGAAGGATGTTCCTGCCGTGATGCGCAAATCGCTGCTTGAGAACAATGGCATTGAGCTTCGTGAGCTCCCTACAGGCGAAGTCCTGGCTGAGTGGTCTAAAGACCCGAAGTATCCACGGCGGACCGGCCCCGGCAATTCGGCGACGCCGGGGGTGAGCCCCCGACCATCAGCGCCCACGGAACGATAGGAACATCGAGTCATGGCTTGGCGCGTCAATCGGCCTGGCGCTTGGGCGTCAAATTGACGTCCTGCGCCGTCACCTATAAACAGGCTGCCGAATCCCGCCTCCCTCACGTGAAATCACTTATCATTGCCACGATCTCACTGCTGCTTTCGGCCGTCCCTCAGCTGTGTGCTCAGCAGGACAAAAAGCCACCGCTCAACGTCCCGCAAAACGCGACGCTTTTTAATGGCAAGTGGTACTATGTTTACCTCGAGAAAGGAACGTGGAGACGCGCCCAGGAAAAGTGCCGCAAACTTGGAGGAAATCTCGCCTGCGTTCACGATGGAAAAACGCAGGACTTCATCCGGACCCTCAGCAAGGGCTTGGACCTGTGGCTTGGCGCGACCGACGAGAAGGTCGAGGGATTATGGATGTGGGTGGATGGTCAGGAGATGACCTACAAAGCTTGGTTCCGGGGCGGCCCCGAGGGCGGGCGCAAGAGCGACTATCTACTCATTGGCTGGGGCGGCCGAGGCTGGGCGGATCGACGTGAAGACTTCGGTTGCGTCGGCTTCATCTGCGAGTGGGCTGCAAAATAACCACTTGGGCCGAATACGAAGCATCCTGCGCAGTTTCGCGCGCATGGTACGCGCTTGAGGAGGCCAGCCTTCGCTGGCACGCTGCGGCTGTGAGGAATCGGCTGCCCTCGACTGCTCTCTCGATCGGATGCCTCTTGCTGTCGGGATTCTGGGGCTGCGAAAGGCGTGCACAGGATACGGGCGCCACCCGCGCGACCCTCGAGGCGGCTGCTCTCGCGAAGCTCAAATCCGAGACGGCGAAGTTCACTGCATGGGCCGCGGAGCGCAGGCCGAAAAGAGTGTGGCCTCCGCTTGTGGCCGCCGAGTGGAAGTTCGTTACTGAACTTGAGAAGCGGCTGAAAAGTATCGCCGATCAAAATCTCCCGGATGACCTCGAAGAGGCATTGGAAGAATACATTCATGCCTTCCAAGCGCATCCCGATCTCGTGGCACCCAAATCGCGGCCTCGCGCGCTCATTTTCGACGTATACGGCAGACAGCTGAGTGCGTTTGATGCCGAGATCAGGCCAGCCCGAGAACGTCTTCGCGCAACGGGTGAGAAATACGGCGTAGATCTGGGCGGCCTCGTAGAAGAATGGTGACCAAGCCGCTCCGTGGTGAACTAAGCCCCCCTACGGATTTTGACCTCCGCCGATGGCAAACTGCGGCGCAATCTCAGCCCTTCTCGGACGATGGATTATGCAACGCCTTCGGTTCAGGCGCGCAACGGATCACCCTCGAACTCTTCGGGCAGGATGCCGTGTTCTCCCCAGCGCTCCGTGGGTAAACTTCCAACGCTCCCCGAAGGCGACCGTCCCCCCTCGCGGGACAAGCCTTCGCGCTCTTCGTGTCCTTCGTAGTTCCCCTGCCTTTGCTACCGCGTTCGCTGCGCCGCTGCAGTTTGATATACTCGAGAGAGAGTCATCGTCGGAAAGTCGCATTGAGCTGCAGTCTCCAAATCCCTCCGTGGTCAGAGCCCCGCCGCGTCCTGCAGGGCATCCATGCCAAACCCGCGAACTCGACGGGCGACACCGTCCCGCGCGCCGCCTCGGTCGGGACCAGTCACAATCGCCGCCACATGGCCGAACGCGTCGATTACCGGCGCCCCGACCAGGTCTTCCACCCTCACCTTCTCATCGAGTT
>CBHXZU010000532.1:0-4859 GCA_966125105.1 uncultured Prosthecobacter sp. | reverse complement strand
CTTCGGCTGTCTCCGCTGCGCTCCGGCTCTCCTCGTTACACTCGGTCAGGATGACCGACTTTTTGACCCGCTGTTTTCCTTAACTTAATGGCAGTGGAGCGACGCCCTGGGTAAATTGGCCAAACGAGGAGGGCCCCATAGGTGGCGACACATCAGCGCCGGAATAGGAAAAGGCTCTTGGCAATCGCTATAATCGGCCGAGGCCCATTGCCGGATGCGATAATAGGCATATTTGCAAGCGCTATAATTGTCGTAACCCATCCAGCGGACGCTTCTGGCCGCCAACGGCTTGCCCGCTGAAAAATGCAAACGAAAGTTGGGTAATTAGTATTGCGCCGTAACATCGGACTAGTTAGACGATTCACGAGAAGGACGTTCCATCGAATATGATTCCCTCCGCGGTTTTCCAAACTTCAGTGCAACTTCAGGCGACATGTCCGTCGACCCATCCATCGGCGACGACATGAGTCCCAATTTGCGCTCCTGAAAAGGGGCGAAAGAGTGACGATTTACCTCGAGCAAAACAACAAGCGTAGCGCCTAATTCTTAACCGAGTTTATTGCCGGGCGGTACTTTCCGCGCGTGTAGTCGCTCGCATTGGTTCCACCGCTGTTCTCCCTCTCAGGGCAAAAACTACCACTTATGCCGAAAATCCGCCCCAGCTTCGCGCAACTATTTGCAGTCACGGGCATCTTCTTGCTTTGTGCGCTGTGCTGCCCGGAATTGAGGGCGCAAACCGCGCCGGGCATTGCGATGGGTAAACGAGAGATTTTAAGCGTTTCCTCAAAGGCGGAACTCAACAAGGGCGAGTTAGTCTGGGTTTTGCCCGATCATCCGGGTCCCAGTGATATAGTCGTAACCGAGTCTGACCCGTCTTTAGCGAAAGCATTGAAGGAAGCGGTCATGTTGGTGGATCGCCGAGCCAGGGTATTGAAGAGAGGAAACCCCGCGGACTTCGGGAAAGAGCTCCGGCTGAAAATGAAGTCGAAGGGTTATTCCATCACTGTGCAGTCCGTGCCCGCCCCGGCGGCTGTCGGGCAGCAGCAAGTTCACAGGCTGGAGGCGGACGTGATCAAGGATCCGGTCGAAGAACGTGATATCGAGATTCACATTTTGGTGCGGAACTCCGATCGCGTGCGGCGCGAACCTGCGCGAACGACTGCCGGGGCGCTGCAGCAATCTGGACTCTTGCAGGATCCGGATCTTTCCGAGCGAGAGAAAAGGATTCCGATCACGGTAACGGCGACAGAGGACGAAATCCTCGGTCCCGCAGCGACGCCCAAATCTCAGGAGCATCGCCATGCCTATCGGGCTGCAGGTGTGGCCTTGAAAGCAGCGCGCGATCACGGGTTGCGTGAGCAGGTTCCGGGTGGTGACGGCGTTCCTCTCGAAATAATCGAAACGGCCATCACAGAGCATTTGAGGACTGACTTCGAGTTGGCGCCAGGGTGGGAGATTGCCGGTCTATCACCTTTGCTGAGGGTTGACATTACGAGCCGGGAGGGCGGGGTGAATCCCTGGGTGATTCAGTTCCCGATGATTGGAATCAAGGATGCGAAATTCGAGCTCACTCAAATGCGGCTGCGTGATGCGACTCACTCGTTTTCCGCACTGGCGGAAAGTGCGAAGAAGAAACTGGAAAGCGGGAAACGCGAGGTGGAGCAGCGGGCGCTGAAGGACACTCCCGCACTGCCGCAATTGAAGTCGAGTTTGCTCAGCAAATCCGAATTCGAGGAGAAGCGGGAAAAGATCGAGGCTAGTTTAGAGAAGACGAGGAACGTTACGGAGCCGCTGACCACGGCCAACCGCGATGGAGTCCTCGCCTTCACCGGCACATGGATCCCCCGCGAGACGGAACTCACCGCCGGGATTGGGTTTTCCACAGACAAGGGGCTCAACGGGAGCTTCAAGTTTTCTTCCTCCAATGCATTCGGCGACGCTGACGCGTTCCATCTTTCCGTGGAGGCAGGAGCCGAGAAGTCGACCGGCACTCTTTCCTACGAATTGCCCTACTATCGTTCCAAGGGTGACCCGTGGACCGCAGACTTGCGCATCACCAGCGACTACAGCCGGGATATCGATCAAAAGCTCGGCGTCCCAAATGAAGAGAGCCTCGATGAGGAGAGGTGGAACTTCGAGGTGCGCAACATCCTCCGGCATCGGAGCGAAAGAAAACTGGAGGACTCGGACAAATCCGATTCATTCCAACCGTCTGTCCGCGAAGTTTCTTTTCTCGAAGCCGCCGTAGGCCTGTCCAGCGTCTCGATCGATGGCTCCGGGACTAAAGACGATCTCGGTGACGAAGATGGAAGGTTTGCCTATGTGCTTGTTGATCTCGGACAGCGCTGGATGTGGGAGTTCGAGAATCCCGATAAGCCTGGTTTGGGAAGCTTTGAGCTCGCCTGGCGAAGCCAGACGAAGTTCGGCTTCGATGCCGGCGAGGGCGACTTCGACTTTCTTTGCACTTCGGCATTGCTGAGCGGAACGGTGCAATTTGGGCCCCGGCAGTCGAGAGACTACCTAGTCCGGCTCCGGCTGAACGGCGGTTCACTCACCGGGACGAGCCCCATCTCCGAAGAGTTTCGATTTGGCGGGGATTCCCTGGTCCGCGGCCTGGAGGATGGCGAACGCATGGCCCGTGGATACGTCGGCGGTTCGTTGGAGGCCGGCATTAGCGTGGGTCGCCTGCTTTCGTTTCTCGGTGATGAACCCGTTGCCGCGCCGACCGGCTCGACCTCGGAAGGCACCCCGACAAAACCCTCGCGCCCCGTTCTTCCACCGCAACTCCAGGGGGCGTTTCTGCTCGCGTTTGTCGATTACGTAAAGGTCACGCGCGGATCTTCGCGATCGGGGGATGACTTTCTCGACGATCAATTGAAGTCCTTCGGTGTCGCGCTGGACATCAATGTGCCGACGCAAACGATGGGGAATGCCGTAGGCATCATGATCGGATATGCCTGGTCCCCGGAATCGGAGGAGGAGGGGGGGCGCTTCTTCACGTCTGTAAGGGTCGACTTCTAGGTCACTAATCACTGAGAGAACTACGAACCATCCAATTCCATGGCTAACCTAACACTCAAACGCGGTGGCGTTGACCGCGTCTTTCTTCCCAGCGGCAAAGTCGTGCTGGTCGATTCAACCGGCAATTCCACTGAAAAAGGATCCTGGGCGGTGAACCCCGATCGTAACACCAATCGCCTGGACTACAGCTTCGATGGGGTCGACGACGAGGTGGACATCCAATATGAGTTCAATGACCTGAACCAGCTCGTTGCGTTTTTCCCCGCGGCGGCCAACGAGGGCGCAGATTCGGAAAAGGTCACGTTCCAGGGGCGCATTGTCATCGATGACAATCGCGACGTGGCCTATGATTTGTTCGACGACTCCGGAGCCGCGACGAACCGCAAGCTCACCGTTCACGGTGACATCGCATTCTCGGATGCATTGAACGAACTCATCGTCACGCTGGCGGGAGGGCAGGGGACGACGGTGATCCGCGGCGATCAGTCTCTCGATCCCGACAAGGTGCCCCTGGAGCCTGGCAAGAACCAGCGTCCGGATGCAGAGCATAAGGACACCATCCGGTTCCGGGCCACGACCAGCAATGAATTCAACGGCGTAGAGCGCGACGATGACGCGATCGTGCTCTTTGTCGGGAGCTGGGATCTCACGGAGGATGGCCTCGCTTTCCACGCGAAAGGTGACAGCGGCGCGTTTACGGTTCAGCTCACCGCAAAGGTGGGCGCTGTCTCCGCCGGCCTGGCATATTTTCACGATGCCGAGGGCCAAAGGATCGCCTTCATCGTGAAGGGACAGCATCGCTTCAAAAACGATGGCGGCACTGGCAGCGCAAACTGGGAACTCTTCCTGGGGCACTCGGACAAGAAACTCGAAGCGAAGTTTACGGCGGGACTCACCCTGGATGGCCCGAACCGCAAGGTGAAGATCAATGGCAGCCTGGAGTTTCTCAGTGGCCCGACCGGGAAAACCATCAAGGCTTCCCTGGACGCGAAGGTCGAAATCAAGGGCGGGGAGCTGATCTTCAGTGCCGATGTGGCAAGTTCCGGCAGCGGCGGCCTCAACTACAACCTGCTGCTCGAAGGCAAATATAAGGTGAAGGGCGGTGACTTTAGGTTCCAGGTGAAACTCGCCGGAAATCAGGACGACCTGACTTTGAATCTCAATGCGGCGTTCGAAACTTCAACGGTCAAAGCCCACATCGAGGTGGTGCTGAGGAAGACGCCATCCGGCGGCACGACGGTCTCATTCGAGGTCGGCTTCACCATGAAAGCGCATTGGATCGATGGGGTCCTCTTCAAACCCGACGAGCCCATCGCGCTGGCCGCAGCGTAAATCTTCAAAACTAAGAAACTACACCGCTTAACCAATTAACTTCCACCGCCATTATGCCTAACAAAGACGCTTTCCTCTTTTTCAAGGAGACGTTCCAGGAACAGATTCAAGCTGCGATCGCGGGCACGCCTTTTACGATCGACCTGATCGCGGCGATTGCAGCGCAGGAGACTGGTCATATTTGGGGAGGACGCCTCCGCGATCGCTTGTCGCTCGCGGAATTGCTCGAGATCTGCGTTGGCGATACTTTGGACGCAGACAGGGGCCGGGATGCCTTTCCGCGGACGAAGGCGGACCTCGTTGCGGCCAGTCAAGGCCAGCGCATGTTTGAGATCGCCCACCAAGCCTTGGTAGATATGGCGGAGCACGTGCCTGGATTCGAGGCGGTGGCGAAACGTCCGAACAAGTTCTGCCACGGCTACGGGATCTTTCAGTACGATCTGCAGTTCTTCCGCGATGATCCCGGCTTTTTCCTGGATCGCCAGTGGCGCGATTTCGGCGCGTGC
>CBHXZU010000531.1:0-4871 GCA_966125105.1 uncultured Prosthecobacter sp. | reverse complement strand
GACTCTCACTCGTTGCCGGCTTGATTGCCGCAGTAGCGCCCTTGGCGAAATCGCAAGATTCCGACGCGGAAATCGCGAAGAAGCTCAATAACCCTGTCGCGAACATGATCAGCGTGCCGTTCCAGTTGAACTGGGACTTCAACATGGGCCCGCTGGACGAGGGCACGCAGTTCAAACTGAATTTCCAGCCGGTAGTGCCCGTCTCGCTGAACAACAACTGGAACCTGATCATCCGAACGATCGTTCCCTACATTTCGCAAGAGGATGTCCTCACTGGTCCAGCACCGAAGTTTCCGGGATTGCCCGCAGACGCGCTCAGTGGCCTGGGCCCGCGCGCAGAGTTGAATCGCGCCGCGGAACGAGCGTTCAACCGCAAGGCGCGCAATCGTCCGATCGATCGGCACCAGGACGGATTGGGAGACATCACGCAGAGCTTCTTCTTCGCGCCGAAGGAACCGGTCGACGGTTGGATTGTCGGAGTGGGGCCCGTGTTCGGTTACCCGAGCGCCACCGACGATCTGCTGGGGAGCGAGCGGTGGAGCGCGGGCCCGACGCTGCTGGTGTTGCGACAGGAGGCGGGTTGGACTTACGGCTTCCTCGCGAATCACCTTTGGAGCTTTGCGGGCAATGACGACCGAGCCGACGTGAACGCGACTTTCGTGCAGCCCTTCGTGAGCTACACGACGAAATCGCACACGACCTTCGGTGTGAACACGGAGGCCACCTACGACTGGAACACGAGCCAGTGGACCGTGCCGGTGAATGGCTTCGTCACGCAGTTGGTCCGCATCGGAAAATTGCCGGTGAGCTTCTCCTTGGGCGCGCGCTATTACGCGGAAGGCCCGAGCGGCGCGCCGGAGTGGGGCGCGCGCTTCGTGATCACGCCCGTCTTTCCCACCGGCGGCGCGCCAGGCCCTGACTCCGGTCACGTCAAGTAATCAGCCATCTGAAGTCTCTTATGCAGCGAACCCGTCAAATGCGAAACCTGGTCGTCGCGACCGCGATCCTCCTCAGTGTTGCTCCCGCTGAAGCCGGTCAGAAGTCGTACAAAGAACCAGTGCGGACGGAGCCGGATAAATGGGAGTTGCGACTCTCGGTGCCGGCGTGGGCTGCGGGGCTCGAAGGCGACACCGGAGTGGGCGACCACGTTTCTCACCAAGCTTTGGGATTCGGCGAACTCGCGCCGCATCTCGACATGGCGCTGAGCGTCAGGTTCGAGTTGCGCAAAGGACGGTTCGGCGTCTTCGGCGAGTACTCGTACCTGAGCCTGTCGGACGGCAGCGGGGTGGAGAGTCGCGTCATCAAAAAACTCGATGGCCGTCTCGATCAACACATGGCGGACTTCGGCCTAAGTTGGCGCATCCTCGGGAATGAGCGCGGCTTCCTCGAGGTAATCGCGGGTGCTCGCTACATGAGCATTTTCAGCGAGTTCACGCTGCAGGGGAATGATGAGCGAATCGAGGAGGTCAGCGAGGACCTGGCCCGAGCGGAGACCGCGGCGCGCGGGGCATTGCTGCGGCGGGAACTTCGCAAGCTTTCCGGTAGCGATTCCACGATCCCCGGACCGCGTCTCGCTGCCGCCACGCCAGATGAATTGGTCCGCGCGGTAAATCGGATTGGCGGCAACACAGCCGAGCGAGCAGAGCGGATCGAACGTCGTCTCAAACGCGATCTCAACACACGCATCGCGAGCCTGGATGACTGGGTGGATCCGTTCATCGGCCTTCGCGCCCGCTACCATTGGAACGAGAAGTTTTACCTCACCGCGCGCGCCGACATCGGGGGCTTTGGTGTCGGTTCCGACCTCAGCTGGCAGGCCAACGGCGGCATCGGCTGCAATTTGTCGCCGACTCTTTTCCTCGAGGTCACGTATCGCGCGCTGGGCATGGACTACAACAAGGACGGCTTCGTCTACGACATGGTCGCCCACGGTCCCGAAATCTCCCTCGGCAAAATCTTTTGAGCACTCCCGCTGATCCCACCTCACTCCGCTTCTACTCTTCATGACCAAATCGATCAACCGATTCAAACGCGCATCGCTCGTGCTGCTGGCGGCGCTCTCGTTGGCCGCGTGCTCGCAGTATGCGACCGTCAAAGAGCGCCAGCCGAAGTTTCCGAAGCCCTCTACTGCTCCGGCGGTCTGCCAGGAATGCATCGCCACGGGCATGCGTCTCGAGGACGACGAGCCTCTCGAGGCATTGGGCGCGTATCTCGATGCCGCGCAGGCAGCGGCCGAGCGGCTGCGCGCAAACCCGAAAGATGCTGCGGCGCGCGATGCTTACAACTTCGCGGTTTCCCGCGCATTCTCCGCGATCAAGGAGGGCAAAATCGATCCATGGACGAAGCCCTTGAATGTCCCTTCGAAGCATGGTGGCTACACTCTAACTCATAAGACCGACCGGCGTCCGACGTGGGCACCTCCTTTATATAATTTCACACCGACGGACCGCTTCGATGTGGGCGGCACGTATGTGACCGAGCGCACCGTAAAGGTGGGACTCGGCGCGCCAGTCGTCGCCGTCGGAAAGGAAATCCGTTCGGACGCGCGGGAGCGCTTCATGTCGGAACGCAGCTACTACGCAGTCACGGCAGTGGCTCGGTTTGAGGCCGGCCGCCGCTGCGTCATGGCGTTCGAGGA
This sequence comes from uncultured Prosthecobacter sp., assembly GCA_966125105.1. GTDB lineage: Bacteria > Verrucomicrobiota > Verrucomicrobiia > Chthoniobacterales > Chthoniobacteraceae > SXWH01. The sequence goes on along the minus strand of CBHXZU010000531.1, from coordinate 2,233 downwards.
TCCGCTCGAAAAAGAGAATACGACCATGGATGGGCACAGCTATGTGCTCGCGGCGGACTTCACGGTTCCGATGGCCGTGATGCTCGCGCAGGAGGATCCGAAGAAATTTGAGCTGGCGCGTCTCCTGCGCCCGGAAAAATACGCGGAGACCGCGCATATCGTTCGACTGGAGCCTTACCATGCCAACAAGATCCCCGTGGTGGTGGTGCATGGGTTGGCCGACTCGCCGGCGACATGGACTCGGATGATCAATAATCTCCGGGGCGATCCGCTGATCCGGCAGAAGTACCAGTTTTGGTATTACAGCTACCCGAGCGGATACCCCTATCCTTACTCGGCGGCGATCATGCGCCGGGAACTCGACGCCATCGAGAAGCGGTTCAGCGTCCACCAGAAAATCGTCCTCATCGGCCATAGCATGGGAAGCCTGGTGAGCCGGTTGATGGTCACCGACGTGGGCGACAAGATCTGGCTGAAGTTTTTCGGCAAGCCGCCGGGCAAAATGCATCTCGCAAGCGAGACGCGGAAGCTGCTCGAGGAATCTCTGATCTTCAACACGCGGCCGGAAGTGTCGCGGGTGATCTTCCTCGCTGGGCCGCACCGGGGCGCGGAACTCGCCAGCAGTTGGATTGGCCGGCTCGGATCGAAACTCGTCAAGGCCCCGCTCAGCCTGCTGAAGGTGGCGACGGATATGCGGCACGTTCTGCTGGCCGATCCGTCAGCTTTGAAAGTCACGCACATCCCGAACAGCGTTGACACGCTCGCGCCGAACAACCGGTTCGTGAAAGCGATCAATACTTTCCCGATCAACCCCGCCGTCCCATATCACACGGTGGTCGGGGATCGCGGGCGCGGCGATACGCCGAAGTCGAGCGACGGTGTCGTTCCGTATTGGAGCTCCCACCTGGAGGGCGCGCAGTCAGAGCTGATCGTCCCGTCCAATCACAGCGTGCAGCAGAATACCCAAGCGATCGCCGAAGTGCGCCGCATTCTCCACCTCCACGTCGGCTCGAAGGAATGAAAGTTCGTTACGCTCTACCTGGTTCCATCGCAGCGCTGCTATCTGTGCTCGCCTCGGTTGCGCATGCGCAATTGCAGGAAGCGCCGCCGGAAGTGCCTTCGCCTGCCGCGGCGAGCGCGCCTGCTGCTGTGCCTGCCGTGGGCGAATACGAAGTGCCGCCGATCCTGAAGGCGAGCGAGTTCTTGCGGCCGGAGTTCCTGCAGGGTCCTGGCTTCGCCGTCGCGGAAACCGTGACCACGTATGCGGGCCGCAATCACTTCCGGATCGAGTCTGATGCAGGAGCGTTCGATGCGGACGGAAATACGCAGCTCGTGTTGCGCATTGCGGAGATCAGGGCGATCCGCCAATTGCGCGAGACTTCACGCACCGAGGAATACAAGTCCGCGCTAAAGAAGGCGGCCAAGAGCCCGGTGCACATGGCGGAGAATCTCGCCCGCGACCCGGTGAAGACCATCAGTGGCGTGCCGAAAGGCGTGTGGAAGTTTCTCAACCGCACGGGCACCGCAATCAAGGAAGCGACGCAGGAGCGCGAGCGCAGCCCGTATGAAGATACAGGCGTGGAATCGCTGATCGGCTTCTCGAAAGTGAAGCGCAGCCTCGCGATCGACCTGGGAGTCGACCCGTACAGCAGCAATGAAGTGTTCCAGCAGGAACTCAACGGGATTGCCTGGGCGTCTTACGGCGGAAGCATGACCATCCGCGCCGCAATGGCTCCGGTCGGCGGCGGCGCAGGCGCGGCGCTCTCGGCCTTCTCGGTGACGCAGTCGGCGGTGGAGTCGTTGAAGGATCTAAGTCCAAACGACCTTCGACGGCAGAATCTCGGCAGGTTGCTCGCGATGGAAGTGCCTCGGGAAGATGCGGAGGAGTTCCTGAATAATCCCGCGTTTTCACCCACGCATCAGACGGCAATCGTCACCTCCCTCGGCGAGTTGCGCGGAGCCAAGTGGCGCAGTGAGTACATTTATTTGTGCAAACAGGCGGCGGACGAAGCCGATGCGATCTTCTATCAGCGCTCGGCCAGGCTGATGGCGAATCTCCACGCGGCGACGCCGCTTTCGCGCATCGGCAGCTTTCGTGGTTTGCCCGTCGCGCTCTCTTCGGACGGCGCGCTGATCGTGCCGATCGAGTGGGACTACGTGAGCTGGACGAAGCCAGCCGCGGATTTCGCGCAGACGCTGCAAACGATCCCATGGGGAAACCAGAAGATCACCA
>CBHXZU010000530.1:0-4873 GCA_966125105.1 uncultured Prosthecobacter sp. | reverse complement strand
GCCGGGGTTTTCTGATCCGCGGATTCGGCAACCTCTACGAGATCCCGCCCCAGTTCATCGTGCCCGGTGAGAACGCGCTCGATTTCGGCGCGGTCCTGATGCGGTTCGATCATATGCCATAAGATGCGCGGGTAATTTCGTGGCTCGCATCGCTACGGGTTGGGATTCCACCCGTCGCTCCCGCGCAGAAGCTTTGCGGCGGTCAGGTCGGCCGCATCGGCCGGAGTAAGTTTCCTGCCATGCATGCGCTGGCTAAGATCGAGCGGCTTCCCTTCGAGATTCGTAGTTTCAATTTCCTGGAACCGCAGCGTTTCTACCGGCGAATCGTTCACCAGCCATCCATCCGGCCGAATGTGATCGCCCATGGCGCAGCGGATGAACGCAACGTGGCTATCCGGAAACCGCGCGGCATCGACCCTCGCCAGCCACACTTTTTTCGCGTCCGGCGCCGCCGTGAGTTTGCAGTCGAGAAAGATGTAGCCCACGCTCGACGCCCGATTGCGCGACTGAACGATGTAGCCGTCGTGCATGCTGCGCAGCTCGCACCGCTCAAAGACCGCGGCTCCGCTACCCCACACGTAGTCCACGTCGCCCTCCACATAGCAGTCGCGCACATAGACGCGTCCGCTGAGATTCAGCGTGTCCTGGAAGCTGAGGAAATCCGCGTTTCGCAACACGCAACGTTCGGCGTTCACGTATACCGCCTCCGCCTGTGACCCCTTGTAAGGCGTCGTGTTTTGCACCGTGAGATTTTCGAGCACGAAGTCGTCGCCTTCGACGGTGAGCACGTTGCGCTGGAGCCCGCCCGGGCGCAGCTTGTCATTATTGGTGAATGTGATCACCGTGCCTTTGCGATCTTCCCCGACAAAGTGAACGTGACGCTTCTCGCGGCTGACGCGGACGAGTTCCTCATAGCGACCCTTGCGGATGAAAATGACGACCGGCTTTTCCCGGTGAGACTCGGCGAAATCCACCGCCGCCTGCACCGAGGGAAAGTCGCCGCTACCGTCCAACGCAACGACGATTCGATCGGCGTTCCGCTCCAGCGTCGCTTTCGGCGCGCGTTCGGCGGACTTCCCCGCGCGTTCACGCCAGCGGGCGACCTCCTTCTCGATCACGCTGCCGGGTCGAGTGGTGAAGTAGTCGTAACCGACTTCATTATGCGCGGCCATTTCGCTGAACGTGGGATACGAAATCTGGTCACGCCCGACGAAGAGCGGCTTGCCCGTTTCCAAATCATAGAACCGCGCCCAATAGACCTCTTCAGATGTCGCGTCCGCGACATAGTCGGTTTTTCCGTCCGTCTTCGTCGTTTTGCGCAGACCAGTGACGCGGTGACTCTGCAACCAGGAGACCGCCGCCTCCACCACGGCCGTAATCGTCGGTGTGACCGGCGTCCTCCGCATCAAAAATGTCAACACATCCGCGCTCTCGCCTCCGCTAAGCGATGCCGGCTCGAACTTTCGCGCAGCGACCGGCGCAAGTGTCAGCGGATCGTGCTGCGCGCACCAGACCGCTCGTTTGCCATCCACTTTGATCTGCGCTGCCGCGAGGCATGAGATGGCCCTTTCGACGGCCGCCTGCGCGCGATGGCGCATTGCTTCATCGGCAAAGGCAAACGGCGCCTCTGCTTCCGCGATGCTGAGGAGTAGCTCCATCGCATGCAGCATCGCATCGTCGTTGAGCGTGATCGCCTCGGAATACCCAGGCTCGATTGGGTAGTTCTGTGGCCAGCCTCCATTCGGATACTGCGCGGCAAACAGCCACTCGACGCCGCGCAGTGCCGCCGACCGAGTGTCTTCGCGACCGGTCGCGGCGTGGACTTGCGCGAGAAACCGGATCTGTTCCGTGGTGCTGCGGTTATCGAGAGTGCCGCAATAGTGCCAGCCTTCGCCGTCCCCCGGAGTCCAGTGCGTCCCTCGCTGGCGATTGCCTGCCGAATAGTCCACCGCCTTTGACCACCCTCCGGAAGGCGTCTGGTAGCTGATGACTGTGTCCGCGAGCCTCTTCGCTTCCTCGCCGGCAAACCATGACTCCTTCGTGCCGCGACTAATTTCGAACTCGCCGCGACGCGATGGCGCAGGTCTTGAGTGCGCCATCCCGAGTTGCCGGCACTCCGCAGCGAGGACGTCATACTCTTTACCGGTCCGCTCCGCCGATTGCTTTAGATAGGCGCTCCATGCCTCGCGCTCCGACTCCGGCAGCGCGGCAACGCGCTCGGGCGCGAGAAGCCGCAATGCGCGCGGCCGGTGCTGCGCCTCCTGGCGCGCCAACACCTCGTCTCCCTTCAATGCGCGCAGTTGGACCTCCGACCAGCGCGATGCTTCAAGCGGCAGGTCGAGGGTAAACGCGCCATCCGTGGCAAGCGAGACAGGAGCCGGCACCCAGGGCGCGCCATCGCTGATTTTGCCAGACTGCGAGAAGCGATACTGCAAAGCAGTCGTTCCGAGTGGTGCTGTGCCCGTCACGTGCAGCGCCAGGAAGTCGGCGGCAACCTTGAGCCCGAGAGTCGGCTCCTTCTCTTGCGCGCGAGCGGTCGCCGCGAGGAAGAGCGCGAGCAAAGTCAGGACCGCACTCGCGAGCTTCAGCTGGAATGGACTTCTCGATTTCATTTCTTCTTCTCCGGTTCAATCGTGACATCTTCGAATTGCAGCGAGCCCGCGTGCCCCAAAATGTCAGCGCCTTCCACGCCGCGAAAAAGGCAGTTCTTCAGGCGAACTCCTTCGATGACGGCGCCGGCAAATGCCGTGACGATCGCGACGCTGCCACTCGAGTTGCTGGCTACGTTTTCAAGGGTCACGTTGCGCAGCACTGGCTTGTGCGGCCCGTTCGCGCCTTCCTCGTAGTCGAACTCAATGGAGAGAACCGCTTTCGCAACGCGACCGATCTTCACGTCACGCGCGTGGACGTTCTCGATCACGCCGCCGCGCGCGGCATTCGATTTAAAACGAATTGCGCGGTCGAGGTGCGGGCTGTCCATCTGGCAGTCGGCAACAAAGACGTTGCGAGCGCTACCGGAGATTTCGCTGCCTATCGTAACACCCCCGTGGCCGTCTTTCATCGTGCACCGGCGGATGACGATGTTCTCGCTCGGCACTCCGACGCGCCGCCCGTCGTTGTTGCGACCGCTCTTGATCGCGATGCAATCGTCGCCCGTCTCGAACACGCAATCTTCAATGAGCACATCGCGCGAGCTCTCCGGATCGCAGCCGTCATTATTGGGGCCGAGGCTGCGCACCGTCACGCCGCGCACGGTCACGCTTGCGCAAAGCACCGGGTGAATTTCCCACATCGGCGAATTGATAACGGTCACCCCCTCGATGAGCACGTTCTTGCAGCGATACGGCTGAATGAAGCTCGGCCGCAGGAAGTGTCCTTCGCCGTAAACGCGCTCAGCCACCGGCACTCCGTCGGCCCCCTGCTGATCGAGCATTTTGCGCGCAGCGACCTGCTTTGTCGGCGTGCCGGTCGCCCGGTTGTTCCAGGCCCACCACGTTTCCCAATTCGCCGAGCCATCGAGCGTGCCCTTGCCCGTAATCGCCACATTCTCCTGCTCGAATGCGTAAACGAGCGGTGAGTAGTTCATGCACTCGATCCCTTCGAATCGCGTCAGCACTACCGGAAGATAGTTCTTCGGTTCCGGGCTGAAGCGCAGCGTCGCGCCCTCGGCGAGATGAAGGTTCACGTTGCTCTTCAAGTGCACCGCGCCGGTGAGCCAGGTGCCCTGCGGCACGACGACCCTTCCCCCGCCCGCTGCGTGACACGCGTTGATCGCCCGGCGGATCGCCTCGGAGCTGTCCTCATTCCCTCCCTCTTCCGCGCCAAAGCTTGTAATCGGAAAATCGCGCTTCGGAAAGATCGGCACCTTGATCGCCGGCATGTCGAACGGAGCCTTGACGGTAATCTCCTCGAACCGAAGCCCTTCGCTCTCGGCGTATCTCATGCCAGTCGAAGACCACACGGCAAGGAACGCACAGAGCGCTTCGATCGACACAACCGCTGCTCCGAATCCTGGAAAAGCCTGGCGTCGCGTGCTGATCATATCTGCAACGTCACGCGCCGACAAAAAGCGGCCGCAGATGCCGCTCGTAGAGGTTTTCCGTCACATTCCGCCCGACGATCTTCTCGTTCGCCTTGAGCAGGTCGAGGTAACGCTGGCCTTGCTTCGCGGCGACCTTGAACGAGACGTGCAAGAGTTGGCGGAAGCTCGAGTTGAACAGCGGGTGCTTCTGGTCGTGTCGCAACGCGCCGGTGAATTGCTCGCTCGTCCACGCATTCACCGCTGCCGCCGGCGGGAGCATTCTGCTGTCGATGTCGATAACGGATGCGTATGGCGCGCAAAACTCGTCCACATGCTTGATGGCATAGGCGTAGATCTCCTTCGCGAGCACGAGCCCCTCGCCGCCTGCCTCCGCGAGACCAATCAACTCCTCCAGCCATGTCGTGCCGGCCGTCTTGATGTGCAGGCCGGCGCTAAACTGCGGCAACACGCGGCGGATGATTGGGTAGAGCGAGAACTTATCGCTCCCGGAGTGCACACTGAGTTTGAGGTTCCTCGGCAGCCCATAGCGGTCGATGGCAAAGGCTATCACCGCCAGATCGTCGTGAAACTCCTTCTCGAATTGCCCGAGATTGCCGACGTAATCGACGCCTTTGTTGAAACGCCCCGTGAACTTCGGCGCGATCGTTTGCACCGGGATGCCTTCATCGGCGAGCGCCGCGAGGATGACGAGCAGTTCGATCGGCGTCTGAGGCGTGTCGGTTTCATCCATCGAGACTTCCGCGATCATGTCTCCCGCCCCCTTCTGCCCGGCGATGTGCCGATAGATTTTGCCAGCTTCCTGCGCGGCGAGAAGGAACTTTCCAGCAATGC
>CBHXZU010000529.1:0-4877 GCA_966125105.1 uncultured Prosthecobacter sp. | reverse complement strand
ACAGGCGCGGAGGGCGTCGACCTGGGTTGCCTCCGAACGCAGCCGACCTTCCACCGTGGAGACCAAATGAAACACCTGTTCGTGCCGCTCGAGCTTGAGCAATTCGGGCACGCAGACCGATCCAAATTCGCAGACCTGGCCGAGGTCGTTGCGCTCGAGATCGGTGATCATCAGCAACTCGGCGATCTCCTTGGGCGATGTAAGCAGATCCAGCGCGCTCTTTTCGTCGGCCTGCGCATTCGAGCGGCGCGGACGCGTTCCTTTGATGGGCCGCGTGCGAATGGAGCGTCCACTCAGGCTGAGGAACAGTTCTGGGGATGACGAAAGAACGGCGCGTTTTCCGAGGGAAACGTAGGCCGCGCGGGGAGCCGGTGAGTAGTGCCGAAGCGCCTCGTAGAAGGTCCACGGGTCTGCTTCGGCTGCGGGCCACGGCGCGGTGAAGCGCTGGCTGAGATTAACCTGATAGATATGCCCGTCGGCGATGTATTCCTGCGCCCGGCGCACGATGCGCAGGTATTCTTCGCGCGGCATGGAAGAGCAGAACGCGGGAGAGAAAGGTTTCGGGGGAGGTTCTTCCGGCGCCAGGCGGGATGCGAGCTGCCCCACTTCCTGCCAGCTCTGGTCACGGTGCCGGTAGATGAGCGCGTTTTCGTAAATGCCAAAGTGATAGGTGCCGTCATAGTCCACGGTACCGGCGGCAAAACCGTGCGGGAGCCCGTCGTCCTGCCCGGATTCCGCAATGCGCGAGGTCAGGGCAGCATTCAGTGGGGCAGAGGCTTCCAGCAGATTGCCGCGCACTTCCTCCACGGGCGCCGCAGCCACGATCGAGATGGCGTCGTCTTCATCGGGCTTCGAGGAATCGAAGAAAACGAGGCCGGGAAGGTGCCGGAGGCGCGCGGCCGCCTCCACCGGGGCGAGATCCAGCGCTATGGGGCGGGGATTGATCGACGGCGAATGGCGAAGGCTCGGCACTGGCTCACGACATCCTCAGAAGGCGGCGCTTTTCAAATGAAAAGTCGCGGCGTAGGGTTCGGGTTCAATCGCGCGCATGAAATCGCTGTCTCTGCTGATCGCATTTGCATTCTCCGGCCTTGTGGTGGCCCAGGATCCGGCCGCGCCGGAAACGCCGGCTCCCGAACCGGCCAAACCTGCGGACAAGCCGGCCGTGACGCCGACGGAGAATCCCGCCGATCTGCCGCCGCTGCCCGATCCGTCGCCTGCTGGCGAAGCAGGGGAACTGATGAAAAACCAGCCGGGCAGCCGCTTGAAGCCGTCCCCGCAGCGGGAGCCCGGCATGGTGCCCGAGGGAGTCATCCGTCCAGGCGAGCGTCCGAAGTCGCGGAGCACTTTGAAGCCGCCGACCACCTCGGCCGATCTTGCGGCGCGCATCCGCTACCGCGAAGCGCACAGCCGGGCAGTGAACGATCCGAAGATCCAGGCGCTCTGGGCGGAATCGCGGCAGGTGGCGACGGATGGGCAGAAACGCGACGCGCTCCGCCGTTATTATGGCGCGCTTTACACCCGGATCCTGGCGCTGGACAAAACGGTGGCGCCGCTCGTCGAAGAGCGCCGCCGCGTTTCGCTCAAACGCCTGGACCAGACGCGCATTGAACCGACTGACCCGCTGGAGGACCGAGTCCACCAGGACTAAACCTTCGCCGATTGCTCGCGCACTGCTGGTCCACGGTCTTATATTTTTTCGACGATGCCTACTGAACCGCTGGTGATTGCCGGCCGCACCTTCCAATCGCGGCTGTTGCTTGGAACGGGGAAATTTTCCTCGAACGAGGCGATGGCAACTGCGCTTGCGGAGAGCGGGACGGAAATCGTGACCGTCGCGCTGCGCCGCGCCGATCTGACGGGGAAGGGCGACCCGTTTGCCAACATCCTCGATTTCATCGATCCGAAGAAATACCTGCTGCTTCCGAACACGAGCGGGGCGATCAACGCGGAGGAAGCCGTGCGCCTGGCGCGCCTGGCGCGAGCGGCAGGGATCAGCGATTGGGTGAAGCTCGAGATCCATCCCGATCCGCGCTATTTGCTGCCTGATCCCGTCGAGACGCTGAAAGCGGCGGAGATTCTGGTGAAGGATGGTTTCACGGTTCTTCCCTATATCAATGCCGACCCGGTTCTCGCCCGCCGGCTCGAGGACGTGGGCACCGCGACGGTGATGCCATTGGGATCGCCCATCGGGAGCAATCGAGGCATCGAGACCCGCGCGCAGATCGAGATCATCCTCGAGCAATGCAGCGTGCCCGTGGTCGTGGATGCAGGACTCGGCGCGCCGAGCCAGGCGTCGGAGGCCATGGAAATGGGCGCGTCCGCCGTGTTGGTGAACACGGCGATTGCGATTGCGCCGGATCCCGCGCGCATGGCACGCGCTTTTCGCCTTGGGGTCGAGGCCGGACGCGAAGCTTACGAGACCGGCTTGGGCGCGCGAGGTGTTTCGGCTTCGGCGACGTCACCCCTTACCGGGTTCCTCCATTCCGCGGCATGAAAAAAATGATCGCGGATTTCGAGGCCCGCGATGTGCTTTTTTGAAAACCGATGAGCAGTCCACGACCCGGCGGCGTAACTTTGATCTGCGTTCTCGCGGTGGCCGGCGGGCTCATCGACCTTGTCTTTGCTCAGCGGGACCTCGGAGACTTCGAAACCGCGCAATGGGTTTACGCGCATCCGCAACAGGCGCAGGTCGAGCAGGTCTATCATTACGTGCACGCGGGCGTGATGCTGCTAACCAGCTACTTCATGTTGCAGGCGCACGGGTGGGCTCGGTGGTTGTACCTTGGTTGGAATACCGCGCGTTTTGCGGTGGGTTTCGCGCTCCTGTATTTGCCGGGAATGCAGGAGCCACTCGGATTTCTCCGGTTGAAAGCCGGCATGATTGCCAGCGGGGCATTCTTCCTACTGTCGCTCTGGCTGCTCTTCAGGTCTGACGCTCGCGAATACTTTGCCAACGGTCGCAAGCCGTGGTGGCGGGAGTAGCGCCGTGCACACCGACATCGAAGACTTCATCCTCTACCTCGCGACGGAGCGCGGCCTCTCGGACAACTACCAGCTTTCGACGCGCCGCAGTCTCGAGAACTTCGCCGCGTGGGCGGGCAAAGTGCCGAACATTCACGAAGTCACCGCCGTTACGCTCGCGCATTTCCAGGAATACCTCGGGCATCGCAAACGGGCGGCGCTGGCGGCGGCGAGCATCAAGCTGGAGATCGTCGCGCTCAAGATCTTCTTCCGCTGGCTCGCCGCTCGGAACCGCATCACACGCGATCCGGCGGATGTTCTCCCGATGCCGCGGCTTGAGCGCTATTTGCCCGAGACTCTGAACGAGCCGGACGTCGAGCGCCTGCTTGCGGCGGTCGACACGACCCAACCCCTCGGCCTGCGAGACCAGGCCATGCTCGAGCTGCTTTACGCGAGCGGATTGCGGGCGAGCGAATTGGTCGGCGCGCGTCTCGAAAACCTGGACCTCGAGCACGGCGTCATTCGCGTGACCGGGAAGGGAAGCAAGACGCGCATCGTTCCGGTGGGCGGCAAGGCGCGGGACGCGATCAATGCGTATTTGGAGCGCGAGCGCCCGGATCTGGTCACCCACAAGACCGGAAGCCACGTATTCCTCACCCACCACGGCAAGTCGATGACCACGGTCCGGCTTTGGCAGATCGTGAAAGGCCACGCGGCGCGCGCCGGGCTGAAGCAGAATGTCTATCCGCACCTGATGCGCCACAGCTTCGCCACGCACCTGCTCGGGGGCGGCGCAGATTTGCGCATCATCCAGGAAATGCTCGGGCATGCGGATATCGCCACGACCGAGATCTACACCCACGTCGACAGCAGTCGCCTGGCGGACGTGCACCGCCGCTTTCACCCGCGGAATAAAAGATGAGGCGGGCGACCGCTTGCGCAGCCGCCCGCCCTACTACTACTACCACGACCTGAATTTGTTTACTCGTCGTCCCGACCGCTCAGCAGCGGGAGCAGATACCAGAGGAAGTATGCCAGCGAGGTGATGAACGCGGCGACGTAGGTCCAGCCGGCTGCGTCCAGCGTCTTGCGAACACCGGCCGCTTCATCGCCTTCGCGAATGAAGCCCATGCCGCCGAGAATGGCTTTGGCGCGGCGCGAGGCATCAAACTCCACGGGAAGAGTGACGAGGCTGAAGAGCATGATCACCCCCCACGCCACCGCCATGATCAGCACGCCCGTGTAGGTCGAAAGGACCCCAGTGATCATGCCGAGAAGCGGCAACCAGGTGACGATCTGATTCGCGTAATTGGTCACCCCGACCGAGGCCATCCGCCACTTCAACGGCGCATAGGCGATCTTGTGCTGGATCGCGTGGCCGCACTCATGGGCCGCTACGCCCAGCGCCGCCAGCGAGTTGCCGTAGAAGTTCTCATTGGAGAGCACGAGCCGTTTATTCATCGGGTCGTAGTGATCGCCGAGCATCCCTTGTTGCGGGATGATCTCGACGTCATGGATGCCGGCGCGATCGAGGATGCGCGCCGCGGCTTCCGCGCCCGTGATCCCGGACGAAGCCGGGATCTCATTATAATGCAGATAGGTTCGCTTAACGCGCCACGCCGCCCACAGCGAGATGGCCATCGTGCCAAACAGAAGGAGCATTACAGGGACCGAAAACATAATGTGAGTGAGATTTCGTTAGCTTGGTGAATGAGTGTGTCAACCGGCGTAGGCCGGCGCCGCCGCGAGGCGGGCGATGCGTTGCTGGACGCGCTTGCGACGGCGCAGGCGTTCCACCAGCGAAAGTGATTTTGCGGAGTCGAGCGCGCGGCGCGCTTTTACGATCGCCATCTCGGCGATGCGGCGCACCCACTCGTGGCTCATGCCGAAGCGGCGGCCCAATTCACGGAATG
>CBHXZU010000528.1:0-4882 GCA_966125105.1 uncultured Prosthecobacter sp. | reverse complement strand
AGATGCCGGCGCAGCTGCGCGCGTCGATGAGCGCGTCGGTCGACAACGCGCCCGGCATGTCGGCCGAGCAGAAGGCCGACGCGCACAAGAAAATCGATGCGGCGCTGCCGGCCCTGGTCGAGCAGATGCACGCCACGCTGACCGATCCGACGCTGATCGACGAAATCATCGCCGAAATGGTGCCGCTGTATGCCGAGACTTATACGCTGGATGAGATCCGCGGGTTGTTGATGCCTCATCTCCGACGCGGTTCGGTGATGGCGCCGTTGAGCGACGAAGAGGAAGCGGCTTTGGTTTAGGCGGGCGGGCGGAATTTCGGATTGCGGATTTCGGATTGCGGATTGCGGATTGCGGATTGATCGGTCGGTGTGGGTGCTCGCCGGTGCGATCCCCCCTGCCAAGCTGGGCAGCCCCGCCTGCAAGATTTGCGCTTCGCGGGCGGGTTTTCGGGATCCGGCCGGCGATCCCGTCCGACACAAGCTGGGAAGCTTATGCCACGGAGGATGGCGCTTCGCGGGCGGGGCTTGAACAACGGGTTAAAAACCCGTTCCCCGTTCTTGCCGCCCGCGCCGGGGGCAGTAAGCGACAGCGATGAAGTACTTTGATTTTGGCTGGAAGGTGATCGTGGTCGCGTTCCCGGCTGCGTTGCTGGTTCCATGGCTCCTCCCTTCATCGTCAGCGCCGGGATCCTGGCGCTTCCGACGTTCTATCATCGGCTCTTCCAACACGGGGTCGCGTTGCTGCTGCTCGCGCTGATCACGAGCGGGACCGTGGTCGCAGTCTGGCACAAGGAAATCGAGGCCACGGTAAAGAGCATGGATGCGCTGAAGCGGGCGACGGAAGAGCTCAAGAACGACCCGCTGCCGCGGCGGATCTTCTAACGATGGAAGGCGGCTGGCTCCAGTGTGACATCGGTTTTCCACCGACCACCTCCGGGTTGGAATTGCACCCGCTCCATGACAGGCGTGCCGAAAAAGAGGAACCTGTTCGCTGCTGAGCTTTCCGCCCGCTTGGGAGCGCGGGTGCAAAAGAGCGGTTATGCGCTTTGGGATACCATGGCGGACTATCGCATTCGTTGCCGAGTTACCGGTGTGCAGCTCGAGTTGAACTTCGTGCCGGAACTCGTGCTCGCGGAGTTTAGCGGGTTCTCGGCTCCGCTCGGCGAATCCCTCCGGGCGGCCGCGGAAGGCCGCCCTACGATGTTGGCGCTTCGCGTTGTGGGTTTGAACAACGGACTGGAAAGTCCGTTCTCCCTTGGCACGCCGGGCTGGCTCGTCTCGGCCGGCTTGGAGAATCCATCGTCGTATCAGGTTGAATCCTTCGATCCCGGATACATCGGGCGTGCCTTGGCGCTCCGCCTGCTTTTCGATCGTCGCATCATGAAGAAAAAGGACCCCACCGATCAGAAGCCGGCGAAGAAAGCATCCGCCAAGAAGAGCTCGAAAACTCCGGTTCAACCGGCGGGCGGCAATCCAGCGAAGCCTGCGACGAAGGAGTCCGATCCAGGCGATGGGTGGGACCGCACCATCTACCCGCGGCCGGACATGACGCCGGCGGAAATCGAAGAACGATATGGAACTTGGGCGCCGGTGGGCGGGGAGCCGTCGGAGGAACAATCACGGGCCATGGTGGACGAGCTTTGGTTGCTGCTGAATGATCCGGAGAAGCTTCGGAAGCGGAATCCGATCGGGCACATCATGGGCATTCACGAGGGGAGGAAACCGGAGCGAGTGCATTTGCATTTCACGGGAGAGGCGGTGGCGAAGGTTCGCTCGCGGCAATGGCACCCGACGGAGGATTGGCGGGAGAATCCCGATGGCACTCTCGATTACTGGCTGGAGATCGCGCCCTGCTGGCAGGTGAAGAACTGGGTAATGGGTTTCATGGGTAAGGTGACGGTCGTGAGTCCGCCGGGGTTCCGGACGATCATGCGGGACACCGCCGTGAAGCTGGTGAAGATGTATTCGAAGGAACCGGAGGAGTAGACGGGATTGCGGGTTTCGAATGGATGCGGCTCTCCAGCCGCGTCGCTCCGCTTCGCCAGCCGTCCCCTTTCAGCGCTGCGCGTTGCGCAGGCGAAGTCGCCAGGTCACGAACCGGCGCAAACCAATTTCATGCGGATCGCGAATCGAGTCAGCGACGCGATGTCGTGAATGCCCAGCTTGTTCATGAGGTTCTGCCGGTGGTGGTCCACCGTTTTCGCGGCGGCGCGCAACGCTGCCGCAATTTCCTTCGACTGGCGACCTTCAGCAATCATTTGCAGGACCGCCGTCTCCTGTGGAGTTAATGAAGCCAGACTGCGCTCGCGGACCGTGCGCAGCAGATTTCTCGCAGAGGTGGAAAAGAAGCCGCGCCCGATGCTGACCGCCTGCAAGCCCTCACGAAGATCGTTCAACGAATCTTCCTTTCGCACAAACCCATCCGGCTCGAGATCCATCGCTTGCCGCAACAGGTCTTCATCCATCGCGCCGGTATAAACCAGGATTCGCGTGCCGGCCGCATCGCCCCTGAGCAATCGAATAAGTTGGAGGCCGCTAAGTTCCGGAAGCGAAAGATCGAGCACAACCAATTGAGGCTGCGCCAGGCGACACATCCGAAGTCCCTCCATCCCTCCGGAAGCCTCTCCCACGAGTGTGTACCGACCGTCAAGGGAAAGGAGAAACGCGAGCATCTGCCGGACGCTTGCGTGGTCGTCGATCAGGCCAACTTTGGTATACTTGGGATTAGAAGATGAGGGGTGAATCATATGGCGCGGAACGGAACCCTAGGGCCCTTGCAGAGAGGGAACCAACGCTATGACGGCAGTATTACCTATCTGCGCTATTCCATTGCAATCGCGAATCATTGGATGCCTCGACACTGCCTGCGCCCTCCAGGGTGCCGATTAGGACTTGGCGCGCAGGCGAGCCTCTGGAGAAGTCACTTCGGCCGCGCGAATCGGGCCTCAGTCGAGAGAACCCGGCCGCATGAACAGGATCGGTGATTCTCCGGCGGAGCCGCGGCAAAAGGCCCGATGGATTGGCGGCGGCCGAAACGCTTCGCTGCGCGGACGTCCGGCGGACGACTGACACGTTTTTCCGCAAAGCCGGCGCCCAAGCACAATGACACTCCGATACTTCAAGTCCCATCCGCGCGCATCCACCATCCTCTTAGCTGCGAGTATCGCATCCGGAATCGTCATGATTTCCGGGTGTGCCGCAATGCGCAGCAGACAGGCAATGGCAGGCGAAATCGCCGTGCATAAAGGCGCCGCGTATTGCCTCCCGATGGGCAAGGTGAAGATCAAAATCGAAAGAACCATTAGTTCTACCGGGATTGCGGAAACCACAACGAGCACTACGACCGAGACCGCATCGACCACGTCAAATACCACGACCACCGTGACGGGCGGCCCTGCGGGTTTGGGCGCGGTCGTCGGAACAGGCGCGCCAGCTGCCGGAACCACTGCGACGTACCGTATTAGTCACGTTTCGACGGACTATTACCCCGACCAAACGAAGCAATTCGCGGTTCGCTATACGCCTAATGCAATGGCTGATGACAACATCACCGTCGAAGTAGGCAAGGACAGCCTGCTCAAGTCGGTCGACGTGAAGGTGAAGGACATGAGCGTTGAGGCTTCGAAGAAGATCTTCGAAATCGGACGCAATCTCTTAAAGGCTTACTATCGGGGAACCGCCGCGCTGCCCTTTGGAAGTTCGGGCACTTCCGTGATATTCGAGGGAAGCTTCGACCCAGTGAATGGCCGGGACCTGGCTGAGGTGAATGAGGCGCTGAGGAATGTGGAAGGTGGTCCTTACCGGGTGGTCGTCATCGGAAAATCTTCCCGGAGCTATAAGGCTGTTACCTCGAGCTACAAGGCGCCCGATGTCGATGGAAGCTTCTCCGGCGTCGCTTATCGTCCGGCGCTGGCTTATGACTTACGCCTTGAGCGGTTCTCTGCGAATAAATGGGTGCCGGATCAAATCGCCACCGTTGCCCTACCGAACGAAGCAGAGGTTCTCTACTTTCCCCTCGGACGCAGCGCCTTCGTCGAGCGAACCACCAAACTCACGTTCGACCAGGGGATGTTGACGAAGGTGGAACTGAGCAAGCCCAGCGAAATCAATTCAGCTCTCGACATTCCGTTGGAACTGAGTCGCACGCTCGCGGCACTGCCGGGAGAAATGGTTGCCGCGAGTGTGGACGGGATGAAAACGCGGCGCATGCTCCACGACGAGCATATCGACTTCGCTCGAAAAGAACTCGAATACGAGAATAGCCTCCGCGACCTCCAACAAAAGGCGGGCGCCGGGGACACGGAAGCTGCCAAACCATCGAATAAACCTGTAAACACGCCCCCGGCCGCGCCCAAGACGGGCAATCCGCCACAAGCCGCGAAAAAACCTGCGGATCAGAATCCCACGGCATCCACCAGTTCGGATGGAAACCTTGCTGCGTCAGCTGGAGATGTGGCGCCATTACCTCCGCTGCCAGCGAATCCTTAACCTTTCCGCATTATGGGTCTCGTTAGCCAAAAGTTCACAGGTCCCGCATCCTTGGGCGCCCCGCCAAGTCGAAAAAAGCGCCGTCGACAGGTCAAAATCGCCAAGCCGGGGAAAATCAAGGGTCGCTCTGTTCCGCCAAAGCTCCAAGCAGCAGCGCGGAACTTTGCGCATATCTTTTTGATCCGCTCCGCAGGTGCGGCTCAAAAGGGGAAACCCCCTGGAGCCCGATATGGGAACATCCACGGCGTAAGTGTCGGCCCCAAATACAAAAAGGGACAAATTACCGACGAACTGTGCATCCGGGTGCATGTGCGCAGGAAATACAAGAGGCTCACCACCGTTCCAAAGAAGTGCCGCGTCGATGAGAAGTTCGGAGGGGCCTGCACGGATGTTTG
>CBHXZU010000527.1:0-4883 GCA_966125105.1 uncultured Prosthecobacter sp. | reverse complement strand
CCACAGCGGCCTTCGCGGCGGATGAAGTCGTAACCTCCACGACGACGACCACGTCCACCGGGACGATCAGCGAATACACGCCCGGCACCACGTTTGTCGTGAAGGAGTCGAGCGGACCCGTGAAGTATCGCTACGGCAAGAAGGTGACCTACGTGACGAAGAGCGGCAAGACGCTCACCGACGCTGATGTGAAGACCCGCATCAAGGTAGGCACTCCTGTGAGTGTGCACTATGCCACCGAAGGGGACGCCCGAGTAATTAACCGTGTCGAGGTCGACGACGATTAACCAACCGTCGTAACCGCGATTCGAATCGAGGCCCGCCCGTCGCAAGACGAGCGGGCCTCTTCTTTTGATGGCGCAACTTCGTCCTCGCCGCGAAGCGGGGTCTACCTCCTGAGAGGCTAACGGCCGCGCCCACGAGTCGCGTCTCAGCATAAAAGCCGAAGGCCTTCGGACTGCCGCGATTCTTCGCAGCTTTGAAGCACCGCGAGTTCGAAAAGGACGGCTAAAGAAGGCGACCGTTCAAGAGGACGCCCGCAAATCACCCTGAGCCGATCCGGACGACGACCCTACGGGCGGCAGCCTCGCCCACCGCGCCCCGGTTGGCCCCGTTCCTGCTTAAATGGGGCTCATGCGTTGGTTTGCAGCCGGACATTTCGTCGCGACGTGGCTTGTTTGCACCAGTCTCCTGGTGCGTTTTCACACTGCCCACGACTCATCGATCGCATTCATTCTCTTCAGCATAATCCTCTGGCCGATTGTGCTTTGGGTTATTCCGATCAAAGGCTATTTCAAACTGAAAGCCGCGACGCTGGATCGGCTTAAAGGCCGGGTAACGCGCGGCGAACTTAAGAAGGCCGTCGTTTTCACCTTCGGCTTCTGCACCAGCCTGTTGGCGGCTCTCAGTATCGGAATTGCGACGTGGGCAGTGGGCGCGATGGATGGCTGGTTTAGCCAGTTACAAGGCGCTCTGAGCCTTCTTCATACGATCGCTTGGTTCCCGGTCGCCTTCCTCCTGTGGATCGTGATCCCGACCTTGGGAATGGCGATGCTCGCCCGCCAGCGGCGCGCCCCCGCGATCGTCACCGAAGAGGAGACCGCCTTCGAATCGGTGGCGTAATTCACGCAGGCCCAATTCAAACCGCGACGACGCGGCGGACGGCGACGGCGGGAATCATCCCCGCTGTGGTCACAGCGGTCAGGGCGGTGAAACAGTTCGGTTAATAGAACCGTGCAGCCGCAGTCGCCTCCCCAAAGTGCTGCGGGGAATCTGCGGAAATCCGCGCCAATCTGCGGTTCGAAATGCATGGCCTAACCGCGGCCCCCGGAGATCACTTTTCCGGCAGTTTCTCTTCCTTCACTTTGTAGAGGTCCTTCTCCCCGTCCTTCGTCGCGCGTGTCTGAAGGATGGTCGCCGGAGGCAATCCTTTCGCCAGATCCGGAGGAAGCACGAGCAGTGGACCCGGCACCGAGAGCGCTTCGCCGTTGCGCGCGATGATCCGGTAGAATCGGTGCTTCGGCACGAACTCGCATTCGAGTTCCTTCGCCGTGGTGACGAGGTTCTTGTTCTCCCGCTGGTCGGTCACCTTCGAGTGATCCATGGCGACGACTTCAGTGTCGCTGAAGATCTCCGGCATGAAGTCGCGACGGTTGCTGCCAAACACCAGGTAATCCGCGTTCTTCGCGTTCGACTTCCACGATAACCTTACGAAGTCGCCGCCCGCGCCCTCAAACTTCGCCTCCGTGGGCGTCGGCGGTTTCGCCACTCTGAATGCAAACGGCTCGCTCCATTCGCCCCAAACTCCATCCTGCCGCACCTTGGCCCGAATGAAGTAATTCGCCCCGGCATTCAAGAACGTCGTCGTGAGCGGATCGAAGCGCAGGTCCGGCGAGGTTGCCATCACGCCCTCGAGGCTCGGCGCCACGAAGGAAAAATCCCGCAGGCTCGAGACCTGCCACCAAATCCGATCGGCGCGTTGCGGCGCCGCGACGGCAAACTTCGGGGGACCCGTGAAGGTCGGGTTCTTCGTGCTGATCTTTACCGTCGGCAGCACGACCTTTGTGTCGGGCGTGAAGTGAACCGCCACGCGCGCTTTGCCATCTTTTCCGTCCAGCTTCACCACGTTATCGCCACGTGTGAAGATCGGCAGCGCGAGTCGGCTGCACTGGGAGTAGATCGTGAGCTGATCCTCCTCGCCTTTGATCGGAATGGTGGCGCGAAACGGCACGTCCCCGGCCTTGAGTTGAACTGCCGCGCCGGTCGTTTGATTGACCGCTTTCCAAATAGGGAAGGGGCTGCCGACCGAGATCGTGTTGTTTTCGCTCCGCTTGTAGTTCTTCGCGAGCGCGTGGTGCTCGATCGTGGCCAGCGCGCCGCCGCGCACCGCTTCGGGCTTTTCGCTGTTGATCTTGCCGATCGGCGATTCAGGCGCGGTCTCGAATTGCCAGGTGATGGATTCTCCCGGATTCACTGTGAACGTGTTCAGCGGCGCCGGCGCGGTTTTGATTTTAATCGGCTTCGGCTCCTCGGGAGCAATGTGCTCGATCAGCGAAGTGTTGAACGCGCTCGAGGAAAGTTCCTGCGGGCTGTAACGGCCGAAGACCTTGGTCCGCACGGCGAGGAATGGGTCCAGCCGGATGTCGTCGGCGCTCGCGATCGTTTTGTTGTCGAGCTTCAGGTAGATCGCGTTCTGGTCGCCATCGATCATGTGCCATGCGCCATCGTAGCGATACTCGCCCACGATGTGCCCATTCAGTTGCACGTGCCGCGCCGGGATCTCGAAGGCGTAAGCGAGCCGCGCCAACGATTGCGTGTCTTCGCCGCACAGCGTGTAGCCCCAGAAGTTCAGCGTCGCGAATGGCTCATACGCGAGCGGAAGCCCGCAGCCGGCATGCGAACGATGATCGCGCCAAAAGGAAAACAATCGCTCCATCGTGAGCGCCTGCCGACCCGGTTCCGCGCTCAGGCCGAGCGTGCGCGCGAGACCTTCGACTTCCGTGAAATCGCGATCGTTGATGGTCAGCAAATGCCCCACGAGCGGCTTCTCGCCTTCATTCGTCAGCTCCACCTTTTGCACGAACGACTTCGAACGGGCGCCATGAGCGACATAGCCGCGCGGCTCCGTGTAGTTCGAATCGTCCACGTTGGAGGGCAGGTTGACCGAACGATTCTTGCCGGACTTCAGTTCAAATTCCACGACCTCGGCGCGGAGGACCGTGGTGGCCAGCAAAAGGGCGCAACAACGCAGAAGCATCGAAGCAGACTGCCGCGTCACCATTTTCCCGCGAGAAGATTTTGTATGCGCGGCGCGGTGCGTTTTGCCGCTGCCAAAATGCGGTTCAACTGCTTTTTAGAGCCGCTGCCGCATCACCCTGGCACACCTCAACCACAGCTTTCCCCGGGACGAAATCTCCCTCGAGACGGCGTGCCCAGTCCGTCTGTCAGGACTCATGTGCAGCACCGTGGAAAACTGGGAAAAATACCGCAAAGTCGTCTGCTGGGTTCGGTAACAGGTCCAAACACGTCCTGCCCCGACTTGCGCCAGAAAGTTTCAAGTCGAGACAGGTCCTGCCTGGACTTGCGCCAGAGTTTCCCAAGTCGAGACGTGTCATGCCGCGACTTACGCCAGACTTTCTCGAGTCGCGGCAGGTCCCGCCCGGACACCCGCCGGACTTTCCCAAGTCGAGACGTGTCCTGCCGGGACCTCCGTCAGTCTTTCCCAAGTCGAGACAGGTCATGCCCGGACTTCCTCCAGGCTTTCTCGAGGCGAGACATGTCCTGCCCGCACCGGGGCCAGACTTTCCCAAGCCGGAACATGTCCTGCGCGGTCTTCCGGCTCGACGTTCCGGAGTCGATGCAGAGCCGCTGGAGTTCAAGATCCAGGCGCGGAAAATTCCCACGCGAGCGCGCGAATGCTGCGCGGCAGCCATGCGGGATTGCGTTTCTTCGCGCTGCGGCTCGCCGAGATGAGCGGGCACGGAATGCCCGCCGGGCATCAACTGTGGCCTAAGCTACTTGCGATCACCCCATCGATCTCCCTTGTTGCGCAACCGGCAATCCGCTCGCTCGCTTGCCTCCACCTTCACTCGTTTTTAGCACGAAAGATCCTATATCGAGACACCAGGGCCGAGCTCGTAGCGGGAATGACTGCCCGCCTGTTTTCCCGCTGGCACAGCGGCTCAGTCTCGCGCGCAAAGCCGGAGAGCTGTGTTTTTCGCAACTGTTATAAACAATGTCGACGCCCTCCCTTCGCATGTTACTGTCCGCCCCCGCACGTCCGGATGCGCGCCCCAACCCGCTGCCGGCCACGGCCGCAATTTCCACTGTCCGCATGTTGCTCCCGTTTAAGACTGCAATTCTGCTCCCCTTGCTTTTCGCCTTCCAGCTTTCCTGCCTGGCGCAGGATCTCGTCGGCGCGATGTGGCAGAAAGTCCGCGTTGGCACCAGTGCCAACCCTGCCACGGCGGTGGGCTGCGTGGTGGACGCCCAAGGGAACGTCGTCGTCGCCGGAAGCGCCGGAACTCCCGGCCGCATGTATGTGGCAGGGCACGCCAGTGGATCCGGCGCGCTCGAATGGGAGGGCCTGTCTCCCGAGAACGCCAACGCCACGACCGCCGCCTCCCTTGCCACGGACGCCGCCGGCAACATCTTCGTCACTGGAATGTCCGGCGGTTGCTATACCGTGAAGTTCTCGCCCGCCGGCGTCTTCCTTTGGGAACGCCGAATCCCAAATACCGGCACGGGGAGAAAGGTCGTTATCGATGCGCAAGGCAACGCCATCGTCCTCTGCACACCTTCGGGCAGTGGCTGGAAGGTGGTAAAGTTGGCCGCCGCCACCGGCGCCATTCTCTGGCAGCAGGATCAGCTCTCCACCTTCAATA
>CBHXZU010000526.1:0-4883 GCA_966125105.1 uncultured Prosthecobacter sp. | reverse complement strand
CCGCGGTGATCGCGATGGTGAGCATCGGCAATGGCGCGAAGTCCCAGGTGGAAGCGCAGATCGCGAGCCTCGGCGAGAACGTGATCCTCATTTTCTCCGGCAGCACGAGCTCGAGCGGCATCCGCTCGGGATGGGGCGGAGCAGGGACGCTGAAGATCGAGGACGCCGAGGCGATTGAACGTGAAATCACCGGTGTATCGGCCGTGAGTCCGGAGATCCGCAGCTCCGAGCAAGTCGCCGCAGGAAACCAGAACTGGCGACCGTCGCTGCTTGGAGAATCGCCAGACTATTTCGATATTCGCAAATGGCCCTTCGTGGAGGGCAGCACGTTCAGCGATCAGGATGTGCGCAGCGCGAACAAGGTGTGCGTGATCGGGCAAACCACGGCGCGGCAGCTTTTCGGCAACCTGAGCCCGCTCGGTGAAATCATCCGCGTCAAAGGCGTGCCGTTTACAATCGTCGGTCTGCTGGCGCCGAAAGGCATGTCCGTGATGGGCAGTGATCAGGACGACGTGATCGTCATGCCGTACACGAGCGCGATGAAGCGAGTGCTCGGGCAGACGATGCTGCGCGCCATCAATGTGCAGGCGGAAAACGCGAAAGATCTCCCGGCGGTGCAGCAGCAAATCATTGCGCTTCTCCGGCAGCGCCACCGCATTGGCGCGGGGCGGGAAGACGACTTCACCGTGCGCAGCCAGGAGGAAATCGCGGCGGCGGCGACGCAAACGACCACAACGCTCACGCTACTCGTCGGCGCGATTGCGGGTGTCTCGCTGATCGTCGGCGGCATCGGCATCATGAACATCATGCTCGTCAGCGTGACCGAACGGACCCGGGAAATCGGCATTCGCATGTCCGTGGGCGCGCACGGACGCGACATCATGCGACAGTTTCTGATCGAGGCGCTCACGCTCAGCTGCCTCGGAGGCATGCTGGGCATCGCTTTGGGCATGGGAACGTCGGAGATCGTTTCGAAGGCGGCAGGTTGGCCCACGCAGGTCGATCCGAATGCGGTCGCGCTGGCGTTTGTGATCAGCGCGGCGTTTGGCATTTTCTTTGGTTACGACCCTGCCCGGAAGGCGGCTGCGTTGGATCCCATCGAGGCGCTTCGCTACGAGTAACGAGGTAGAGCTCTGTGGGTTACAATCGACCGCTCACGAGCTCGCTGCAATCTCGTGGTTTCGACCGCAACATTGCCCCAGTTCCGCTCCCATCTTTCGGTCGAATCAAAAACTTGGACCATTTCGGCAAGGTCTGCGGTGGCAATAGCCGTCCTCAGGATTCCGGGATTTCGAGGGTAACCACCACAATCGCTGTTGGATGCATGGTCGAAAGCTGCCGTCCTTCGACCAGAAATTCCGAATTTCTTGTCCGAGGACGACGTCCTTCGAGTCGTTTGACGGAATTTCTTCCTCGAGGACAACGTCCTCGGACTCGTTTGACGGACTTTCTTGTCGAAGGACGGCGTCCTCGGACTCGTTTGACGGAATTTCTTGTCGAAGGACGGCGTCCTCGAACTCGTTTGACGGAATTTCTTGTCGAAGGACGACGTCCTCGGACCCGTTTGACGGAATTTCTTGTCGAAGGACGACGTCCTTCGACACGCAAAACCGGAGCTTCCACGCCTAGGCCTGGCAACTGGAGTCGGTCATCCGGACCGAGCGTTACGAGGGAAGCAGGAGCAAAGCGGAGACAGCCGAAGCCAACGACCTCGAGCCCGTCGACAGGATCTCGTCCATTTCAGAACTGCGCGTTCCGGCCAACTTCGCGCGTCAACGCGAACGGCTCCAGCGATTTCCCAGCATTGTCTCCGCCAAAACCAGCCCAAGGGCCCCAACGAGGATGGGAAGCCAAAGCTCCGTCCCGGTTCGTTCGTGTTGGATCCTCGCCCGGAGATCCGCGTCGGGAGTCCAGCGGATCACCGGCGCAATTTGGTTGAGCGAATCAAGATCGCTGGCGGGGATCTCTCGGAGCGCGCTTTCAGCCGGATCTGATTGCACGGCGAAACGGAAGTTGGCGCTCGGGTCATCGGGAAACTGCACACGGTATGCGCCCGCAGTCTCCGTGTGGTCGTGCCGCACCGTCGGCACTTGGGTGTGCGTGTCGAGTTGGCGCAAGGGCGCGTCGTCGAGCTTTTGTCCTGGCAAGGCAACGCGATGCTCCTTCCCCGCGAGATCCGGCCGAACGGTCATCGTGAAAATGGAGCCCGCGCGGACATTCACCAGGTCCTCATGGCGCGCGAGCACGTAACCGAGCGCGCGATGGACGAGCGGAAGAAAAACCGGACGAATCGGCAGATCGTTCCATGCCGCGTCCGCAGTGCTGGCAAACTGAAGGACCCGCCCACTGCCAAATGCCCGCTCCGCAATGGCGGGCGTGTTGTCGCCGAAGGAAAGAACTACCGCGGCGGGACCAATATCACCGACCGCTGAATCCGGCTTTGCGAGGAGGAGCTGAAAAGCCCGGTAGAACTGCGCTGTGGCGAGTGAGCCGCTCTTCGGATCATTCCACGGAAGCGTGACGCGGTGCGTGTAACCCTTGCCTTGCAGGTGCCAGAATACCTGCGGGCGCTCGGCTTTGGATTCATCGATTGGTTCGCCGCGCGGCGCGCCGTATGCCGCGGGGAGCAGACCGGACTGCGTGTGCAGCCGGTCGTTGTAAAACTGAGTGCTGATGCGCGAGCCGGGAAACACCATCAGTCCGCCGCCGCCGCGCACATAGCTTTCCAGCGCGGTCGCGGCGGCGGGCGAAAGATCGACCACATTGGCGAGCACGACCACTTCGAAATCCGACAGCGGCGCGCGTTCGAGGTCTGCCGCAGTGATCGTCTTCGTCTTGATGAAGAACTTGTCCCGCATCTCCGGCGGCACGGGGGTGAGCGCGTTGCGTAGGTAAAACACCTCGCTCTCGCGCGGTTCCGCGCCGGGATCGCCGTCCACGAGCAGGACATCGATGTCGCCGATCACGCGCACTGCGTAGGTGCGGGCGTCGTCGAACGTGCATCGGTCCGGGCGAATGCGCGCCGTCACCGTGTGCAAGCCGGGCCCGGAGAAGGTGGCGAAAAGCGACAGCGTCTTCGGCTCGCCCGTTGGCGGCAGGCTCTCGAGCGTCTGCTCCTCGCCCGGCGGCTCATCGTCGATCGCGAGGCTCACCGCGACATCCCGCACTTCCTCCGTGCCGAAATTGGCGACGCTCACTTCGAAGCGCGCGGGCTGACGCGCCGGCACCATCGCGCTGGCGACGCGGATGTTCGTGATGCCGATGTTTTTCTCCTCACCTTCGGAAACGAGGACAAGCCGCCCCTGCACGTCTTTTTTGACCGACTCGAGAAGCGAGCGCGTCTCCTGCACCGCTTTCCATCCCGCCGCCTGCGCGTCGGTGACGATGTAGAGTTGTTTTCCTCCTCCTGGTTGGCGCGCCAAAACTTCGAGCGCTTTTCGGATCGCGGATTGCCAGTCGGAAGCCTGGTCCGATCGCCTCGCTTCTCGCACCGTTTTACGCGCGAGCGCGAGGTCGCGCGTGGGCTCGGGGATGGTGTCCTTGATGGTATCCGCGATCTGCCAGACTGCGATGGACGAGCCGCTCGGCAGCGCGTCAATAATCTGTTCCGAGGCCTTCACCGCCTTTTCGAATCGTGACACCGCGCCGTCGCTGGTGCTCATCGAACCGGAATTATCGAGCAGGAGAATGGCGGTCTCCGCGCCGCCCAATCCACCGAAGCCGCCGCTGTGCAACGCGGGGCGGGCGAGAGCGAATGCGATCAAGGCAATGACCAGGCACCGAACGACGAGGAGCAAAATATCCTCGAGCGTCATCTTGCGTTTATTGCGATCGACCGTCGCCGTGAGGAAGCGCATCGCCGCCCAGACGACGCGTTTGATCTGCTTGCGCGCAAGCAGGTGAATGATGATCGGCGACGCGATACCCGCGATGCCAACGAGCAGCCAGGGATTGAGGAAATTCATGGCCGGGGGGGGAGGGGAGAGGAGATCGCGCGATTTTCGCGGTCAAAGTGCCGGAAAAGCCGGTCATCCTGAGGGAGCCTGAGCGACTGAAGGACCCCGAGCCATTCAGGACAACTTCCTCGCCGGCGATTAGCGTGTCGTGAAAGGCTCGGGGTCATTCCTCGTCCCTCGTCAGGATGACCGGCTTTTCCGGCACCGCATGTGATACGGCATTGGACTCGAATAAATCGTCTCAGCGGTCGGAGATCAGAGGTCAGATCCACGTTCGATCGCCGGTCGGCAATGGAGGCGCGGTGAATTGTCCTGACCTCTGAGTTCTGACCTCTGACCTCTGCGTCGTGTTTCCTCATCCGTAGCGATGCAGCCGCGTCCCCAGCCACGCCGTGAGCACTTCCGCCCACGGCTGGTCGGTCGTCACTTTCACGTAAGGGCAATTGTTTCGTTCGCACGCGAGGCGGATGCGCTCGAGGAACGCGCCAAACTCGGCGAGGTAGCTTTTGCGAATCTCCGCAGGGCGCGTGACCATGCGGCCCTGCTTTTCGAGTCCGATGAACTCGACTGTGCCGTTGAAAGGGAAGGTGAGCTCAAAAGGATCGAGCACGTGGAAGATGATCACCTCGTGCCCAGCGAAGCGCAGATGTTGGAGCCCGCGGATGATCTTCTCCTCATCGTCGAGCAGATCGCTGATGAGGATGACGATGCCGCGCCGCCGGGCCTTGCGTGCGAGGTCCTCCATCACCGTGGAAATCGCGGTGGGCTGCGTCGGGTTGAACGCGCTCAGCACCGAACAGATCTGGTGGATCTTTCCGAGGTTGTCCGTGCGCGGCTGATACTCGCGCACCTTGTCGTCGAAAATCGACACCGCCGCCGCGTCGCGCTGGAGCAGGATAAGGTAGGCGAGGCACGCCGCCATCACCT
>CBHXZU010000525.1:0-4912 GCA_966125105.1 uncultured Prosthecobacter sp. | reverse complement strand
TCCTCTTCGTAGTTTTCGCCCGGCATCTCGTGCCAGGGCTCCGCGAGTCGAGCGATAGCGCGGTCGCATAGCGCGTCGTCGATTTCCTCGGGAGCCAGTTGCTGCTCGAGATAACGGTCGATGCCCATTGCAGTAACGCGCGCGTAGTCTCCTGGAGCCGGACCAAAACTGAGGCGATTGATTGCGTGGGCGACGGGGTCGATGGTCTTCGACGCGGAAGGGGCGAGTGAACCCTGGAGCGGACGCCGCACACCAAACCCCGCGTATTGGGCCGCCTCGCCGAGCCAGCCTTGCACACTGCGGAAGATCGCCGCGCTCAGCGCCACCGCGCTCGCGCCGGCAATCAGGAACTCGCGCCGGCTGACCTTGTTC
Source organism: uncultured Prosthecobacter sp. (assembly GCA_966125105.1). Lineage (GTDB taxonomy): Bacteria > Verrucomicrobiota > Verrucomicrobiia > Chthoniobacterales > Chthoniobacteraceae > SXWH01. The sequence goes on along the minus strand of CBHXZU010000525.1, from coordinate 4,540 downwards.
ACGACAGGGCCACGGAAGCTGCGTTGACCGGCACTTCGGCGGACTCGCGCGACTTCCAAGGTCGCGCCAGGAGGAACGCGCCGAAACCGCTCGCGAGCCCGACGTGCATCAGGAAGAGCGAACCGAGCGCCGGAGTGATGAAAACGAGCGCGAGCATCACCCCGCCGCGAAGTCCCTGCTGCCATGGCGTCGATTCGCCACCGAGATTTCGGCCAATGCGAAACGCAAGCCCTGCTGTGCCGACGAGCGGTATTAGTATGGCTAAAAATCCGACAAATACCACCACGCCTCGAACTACTCCGCTGCCGATCTTCGCGCTGTTTAACAGCAGAAGGAAGAGCGGCCCGTAGGTGAAGATTCCCAATAGGACCGCCCGCACCGGACGAGAGTCGTATTGCTGTTGAAAGGCGCGTGTGGCCTGCGGGAAAAGTCCGGCTGCCACCAGCCAGTGGCCAAGCAGGATGAGAAATGCTGCTCCATGCAGCGCCACAATGGTGAGGACGACGCCAGTATACATACGATAACCGTGAGACGCGCCGATTTGCGCGTCGGTTACGCCGGGCCCAAAATGGGGGCTCGATGAAGCCGGTGCCCCGGCGATCGCCATGGACAACCGCGGAAGCTCGGGCCTGGGAACGTCGGATTGCTTGGGGGTGTCCCCCAGCCTCCTCTCGCTTTAGCTTCCTTGGGGTTGCGACGCCTTGGGCCGATTCGAAGGTTTTACCTGACTCCTGCTTGTGTCAGCGCGCTTCTTGCATAGGTAATCCATCCGATGTTCGACCGATCCGTGTCTTCGCTCGTTGCTTTCTCGCTCTGCCTGGGAGCGATGGTTTCGGCGCAAGCCCCTGTCGCGCCCAATTCTGCCGCACCGAATCCGCCGCCGCCAACACCTGCAGCGCCCGCAGCAACAGCTGCTCCCGCCGCGGACGTTCCTGCCGGCGAGGAGATCCAAGCCGCCAAACCGAAGATCCTCAGCAAGCGCGAAGTTACCGCCCAGCTGCAAATCTTCCTGGATCAGAAACTATTTTCGCCCGGAATGATCGACGGCAAGGAAGGCCGTTTTCTTCGCGAAGCCCTGAAGCGTTGGCAGCGCGCCAACGGCTTTCCGGAAACCGGCGTGCTGGATGAGAACGTCCCGCTCGCCAGCATCTACCCGGTCTACACCTTCCATAAAGTGGACAAGGCGGAGCTAAAGTACATCGGCGAGCTGCCCTCCCAGCCCAGCGCGCAGTCGCTGAAGAAGAAACTCCCCTACTCCAACTACACCGAGTTCCTGGCGGAGAGGTATCACTGCTCGATCGAGTTTCTCCAGCGACTCAATCCGACGGTAAAGTTCGAGAAGCTCGACTTTGGGATGGAGGTGCGCGTGCCCAATGTTGAGCCCTTCAAGATCGAGGAGATGCCGGAAACGGGGAACTTCCCTGACCAGCCCGAGCTCAAGGCGCGGAAAATTGTCATCAATCGGAAGGCGACGATCCTCGAGCTCTACGAAGGGGAAAAGATCATCGCCAGCGTGCCGATCGCACCGGGTTCGCCGGCGCATCCGACCCCGCCAGGCAAGTGGCGCATCCTCGGCGTCGCAGCGATGCCAACGTTTCGCTGGGACAAGGGCGTGCTCAATCACGGCGTGCGCACGAGCAATTTCTACATGCTTCCGCCGGGCCCGAACAATCCAGTGGGCGTCGGTTGGATTGGCCTAAACAAGCCCGGCATCGGGATCCACGGAACGAATAATCCCTACTCCATCGGCACTTGGGCGAGCCACGGCTGCATGCGATCGGCAAATTGGGACATCGCCCGGATCAGCAAGATGGTGACGAAGGGCGTGGAGGTTGAGATTCTCTGAGACACGCCATCTGCCAGGGTGACAGGGTGACAGGGTGACAGGGTGAGAACGGCAGTTCTGTTCCCTATCGCCCGGCGAAAAACACCCGCGTCAGGGTTTCGAACACACGACCTTGCGAGGGATGGGTACCCGCGACGGTCCTCACCTTGTCGCACGCTGTCGCCACCTCGTCACCCCCTTCACCTTGTCACCCCCTCACCTTGTCACCCGGGAGTGACGCCTACTGCGGCGGGCGGCGAAGGCCTTTGATCGTCATCTCATCCTGATTCCGCTTGGTAGGATTGAGCGAGTCGTTGAGCATTTCCAGACCGGTTCCCGGAGCTGAAGTCGTTGCACCCGGCGTGACGGCGGGCGTGACGGTGGCCGGGCTCGCGCCTGGAGCAGGATTGGGGGCAGGCGCGGGAACTTCTTCCGCGGGCTGGCCGAAGAACAGCGCTTTGTGGATCCGGTACTCTTCATTCACGGTGGCGGCTTCACCCATGAGGATGCCGCTTTCATTGTAGAGCTCCGTGAAAATGCAGAACACGCCCGCCAACCATTGGCGTGTGGCGAGGACTTCCGGCGGGAGCGTCGGCTTGAAGAATGACTTCGCCATCGCAAGCACGCTGGCCGGCATGAGTTCGTTCCACTGGACCATCGCGCTGCCAGCGCCAATCCGAATACTCAGGTGCGTTTCTGTCGCGGCGGCAACTCCGCCGGGCAGGGACGTGTTATTCTTCCGGAGAAGGGGGCCGGCGTAGCCGAAGGTGGTCAGGTCGCGGATCAGCTGTTCCTTAAACCGCACCAGCCACTCCACGCGACGGATAAGCAATTCACGGTCGGCAACGTGCTTCTCGGACTTCACGTCCGTCGCCTTGATGACGTTGAGTGCGTCCCTGAACTGGTACGTTTCACAAAGGCCCTTGATGCGCAGCTTCGCGTCGGTGAGGACCTTTTCGTCCGCCGCCTCGAGTTCTGCCATCTTCTTCACCTTCGACTCCTTAATCCCGGCGAGGGCCGCAACGACCTTCGGGGCAAGCTCCTCCTCGAGCCGCCGAAGGTCTGCGCGCAAACCCATCGTATGGATCTTCTCTTTAAGTTCGGGAAGCCTGGCCAGCGCGGCCTCGGCGCGTTCCGGCTTCGTTTCCCATTTTGAAAGATCCTCCACGACCGCCGAAAACAAGCCGTGCTCTTCAAGGTATGGCGTAACCAGCGGACGATACTCGCCGACCCACGCTGAAGTCCCCTCCGGCTCCGCCGCCTGGAACTGCCGCAACAACGCGACGGCATCCGAGTGCGCTCCCGCCTCCCAATTCTTCAAGCCAAGCGCGAGAAGCGCGACCGCCTCGTAATTCTTGCGGTTGAATCCCTCGGCGTCCGCGACCGCCACCGTGTCCTTCCCGTTCGCGAGTCCGGCAAACTTTTTGAAAAACCCGGCAATGTGCGGATCCATATTGCCACCACGCTCGGCAATGTTGCGCTCGAGCGCCGCAAAAGCCGCCTTTGCGGGCACGGAACGACCATCCAGCAGCTCCGTCATGCCTTCGTGAAATGCGCACCACGAGTGTGTCGGCTCCGGCAATTTTCCACTGGCGTAGTTGTCACGAAAACCCGCCGCGGCGAGGCGGAACCTCCCTTTGATCAGCTTAAAGCGAGCTTCGTTGTAAGCCACCACCGCTTCGTCGGCCTCCTGGGCTCGCGAAGGCGTGTTCGGCTGCTGCGCGCCAGGTTCAGCCGGCGATTTCGGTGTGCCGGTGTACTTAAAATAAAAGACGAGACCGACTGCCACCACGAACAGGATGGCGAGGATCGTAATCCAGCTTCCCCCGGTTCCGCTCGACGTCGTGGCCACGAGCGGACGCGTCCGCGCCTTCGGGCGCTTGCGGAGTTCGTTCCGGGCATAGTCGAGATTCTCAATGAACTCGGCATAGCTCGCAAAGCGATCCTGAGGCCGAACCGCGAGGGCTTTCTCAATCACATAAGCGGTCGCATTCGAGACGTGCGGCGCGAAGCTCAGCAAGTGGACCGGCTTGCTCTTGATCTTCTTGAGCTCGCTCATCGAGTTCGTCTCGGCGATGAACGGCGGCCGCCCGGCGAGCGCGTGGAACAGCGTCGCAGCCAGCGAATACATGTCGCTGTGAAAATCCTCGGTTCCGCCTTCGAGCTTTTCCGGCGCCACATAGAATGGCGTCGCCCAGACTTCTCCCTCTTCCTCGTGCTGCTTCTCGACCAGCACTGCTAGGCCGAAGTCCACGATCTTTGCCGTATGCTCGTCAGCAAAGAGGATGTTCCCCGGCTTGATATCCCGGTGGATCAGTCCCTTTTCCAAACCTGCCTGCAGCCCCCTGGCAATCTGTCCGCCAACTTCGAGCACGCGATCCTCGGGAACCTTCCCGAGCTGCTGCATGACAGCGTCGAGGCTCCCTTGGTCGACCATTTCCATCGCCAGGTAAAGCAGCCCGCGATGCTCTCCGAACGAAAAAACCTTTACAATATTGGGGTGGTTCAGCCCAGCGGTGACCCGCGCCTCGCTTTCGAAGCGCTTCACGAAAACCGGGTCGTCGCTGTACTGGCGGCGCATCAGTTTGATTGCCACGTTCCGCTTCAGTTTCTTGTCCACCGCCCGGTAAACCAGTCCCTGGCCGCCCTCTCCCAGGATGCCCGTGATCTCGAAATTGGCGAAGGATTGCTGGACGCGCATCCACGTGCCGCAAC
>CBHXZU010000524.1:0-4918 GCA_966125105.1 uncultured Prosthecobacter sp. | reverse complement strand
GCAGCACCCGCTGCTCCCGCCGCCCCGGCTCACGCCACGGCGGAGGTGACGGATTCGGGCGAAAAGATTTTGCACGTGAAGCTGCCGATCGTGGTGCGGGAACTCGCCTCCGCGATGGGGCTGAAGCCGTTCCAGATCATCGGTGACCTGATGGCGATGAACATCTTCGCCAACCAGACGCAGAGCATCGAATCCGCCGAGGTGGTGACAAAGGTCTGCGAGAAGCACGGCTGGAAATTTGAGAAGGAGCGCCGCGAGAAGGGCGCCGGCGTTCACAAGGAGGAGAAGAAGGTAGAGCCGCCACCGATGCCGAAGGTGGAGGAGATCGTGAAGGAGAAGAAAGACGTTCTCCAGCCACGCGCTCCGATCGTGGTCTTCATGGGCCACGTCGACCACGGCAAGACGACACTGATGGACGCGATCCGCAAGACCCGCGTCGCAGCGGGCGAAGCGGGCGGCATCACCCAGCACATCGGCGCCTACTCGGTGAAGCACAAGGCGGCCGATGGCAAAGAGCACTCGATCACTTTCCTCGACACCCCGGGTCACGCAGCCTTTACGGCGATGCGTGCCCGCGGCGCGAATGTGACGGACATCGTCGTCCTGGTCGTGGATGCGACGGACGGCATCATGCCGCAGACTTTGGAAGCCATGAGCCACGCGAAGGCGGCGGCCAAGGCCGGCAAGGTGAAGATCATCGTGGCGATCACGAAGATCGACCTGCCGAGCGCCAACGTGGACAAGGTGAAGGGCCAGCTCCAGGAGAAGGGCCTCGCGCCGGAAGACTGGGGTGGCGACACGATCGTCTGCCCGGTTTCCGCGCTCAAGGGCCAGGGCATCGATAATTTGCTCGAGATGATCCTGCTCGAGTCGGAAATGCTCGAACTTCGTGCCAGCGCGGCCGTCCCGGCGCGCGCTTCGGTGATCGAAGCGCAGGTCGAGCAAGGCCGCGGCCCGACGGCGACGGTGATCGTTCGCATGGGCACGCTGAAGGTCGGCGCGCCATTCATCTGCGGCGACTACTCCGGCAAGGTAAAGGCACTCGTCGACGAGGCCGGCAAGAACATGAAGGAAGCCGGCCCATCCACGCCGGCGAAGGTGATCGGTTTCTCCGGCATGCCGAATGCCGGTGACGAGTTGATCGTCATGGAAAGCGAGCGCGCCTCTCAGCGCCTGAGCGAGGAGCGTCTCGAGGAAAAACGCCTCGGCAAACTCACGCAGCCGCGCCGCGCGACCCTCGAGAATCTCTTTGCGACCATCGCTGCAGGCGAAAAGCCTGTGCTCAACCTCGTCATCAAAGGCGACGTGCAGGGCTCGATGGAAGCGATCGGCAATTCGCTCAACCAGATCGACAGCAAGAAGGTCGACCTCAACATTGTCCACAGCGCGGTCGGCCCGATTTCGGAAAACGACGTGCTCCTCGCCGCCGCGAGCAACGCGGTGATCATCGGTTTCAACACGAAGACCGAGAACAACGCGGCCAGCGCGGCCAAGCGCGAAGGCATCCAGATCAAGCTGTTCTCGATCATCTACGAGTTGATCGACCAGGTGAAGGAAGCCATGGCTGGTCTCCTCGAGCCGGAGTCGCGCGAACAGGTCATCGGCCACGCGCAGGTCAAGAAGGTATTCGATCTCACCAAGGGTGTGGTCGCTGGTTGTGGCGTCACGGACGGCCGGATCGTGCGCAATGCCCGCGCCCGCGTTATTCGCGGCCGCCAGCCGATTTACGACGGCGGCTTCGCGACGCTTCGCCACTTCCAGGATGACGTGAAGGAAGTCCGCAGCGGCTTCGAATGCGGTATCCGCCTCGGTGATTTCAATGATTACGAGGTCGGGGACGTGATCGAGTGCTACACCCTCGAGAAGGTCGCGCAAACTCTGTGATTAACCGGTCGAGAGTCGCGCGTTGAGTTGGGAGGCCACTGCGCCGCTCCAATTGGCGCCGCGACCCCCGACGCAACCGCATTACTCTCGTGAAAAATCGTCTCGATCGCGTCAACGAGCTCATCAAGCGCGAACTCAGCGAACTCGTTCGCCGCGAACTGACCTTCACCGCGAAGCTCGTCACCATCCAACAGGTGGATATCACCGCCGACCTGAAGCACGCGCACGTGTATGTCGGCGTGATTGGCAGCTTCGACGAGCAGAAGCAGGCGCTCGCTGAGCTCCACGATAATCGCCAGCGCCTGCAGACAGAGATCAGCAAGCGCGTGGTGCTCAAGTGGACGCCGCAGCTGCACTTCAAGCTCGATTCCAGCGGCGAGCGCGGTGACCGCATCCTGCAGATCCTCGACGAACTCGGGCTCCCGCCTGAGCCGCCAACCAGCCAGGGACCAAGCGCCGCTCATGACGAATAATCAATCGCTCACCGAAATCGCGGATCTCATTCGCTCGAAGCAGCGCTTCGTGGTGATGTCGCACATCCGGCCGGATGGCGATGCGCTTGGCTGCACGCTGGCCATGGGGCTTTGCCTCCGACAGATGGGCAAGGACGTGACGATGTGGAACGAGGAAGGTTGCCTCGAGAAGTTCAGCTTTCTCCCCCACTCCAATCTCGTGCAAAAGCCACCGGCGGAGCCGCAGAGTTTTGAGGTCGCCATTGTGCTCGATACGGCTGTGAAGGACCGCGTCGGCACTTGCCTCGCCGGCGTGAAGCATGCGGACACGTGGCTCAACATCGACCACCACGTTTCAAACCCGCGCTTCGGGGATCTCAATTACATCGACTCCACTGCGCCGGCGGCTGGGCAGATTTTGTTCGAGCTGTTCCGGCAAGGCGATCTGCCGATCACTTACGAGATGGCCGACTGCCTCTACGTGGCGATCAGCACCGACACGGGCAGTTTCCAATATCCATCCACAACGGCTCGCACCTACGAGATCGGCGCGGAACTCGTGAAGATGGGCGCAAAAGTGGGCGAACTCTCGCAGAAGCTTTACGAGAGCTACCCGCGTCGCCGGCTGGAATTGCTCAAGTCGCTCCTGAATGCGCTTCGCTTCACGAGCAATGATCGCGTGGCCAGCTTTGCGCTGACGCAAGCGACGAGCAAATCCCTGGGCGTGCTGCCCGAGGATAATGAAGGTCTCATCGACTACATCCGCGCCGTGCAAGGCGTCGTTGTCGCGGCGTTCTTCGAAGAACTCGACGACCAGCGCGTGCGTGTCTCGCTGCGCTCGAAAGATCCCCGCGCCGACGTCTGCAAAGTGGCGCAACAATTTGGCGGCGGCGGTCACACGCTCGCAGCCGGCATCCGCATGCGCGGCCCCTTGGACGAAGCTCAACAACGTGTCCTGCAAGCGATTGATGAATCACTCCCGCGCCCTTGATGGTGTACTTCTCGTAGATAAGGCTCCCGGCATGACGTCCCATGACGTCGTTGCGATCGCGCGCCGCCAGTTGCGCGCTGCCGGGGTGGAAAAAGTGGGGCACTGCGGCACGCTCGATCCCCTGGCAACCGGGCTGCTCATTCTCACCATCGGCCGCGGCACGAAGATCCAGGATCTGCTCATGGCCGAGGACAAGGAATATGTCGGCACGATGAAGCTGGGAGAACTCACCGACAGCCAGGATGCCGACGGCCAGGTGACCGAAACTCGTCCAGTCCCGGAACTGACTCGCGAGCAAATCGACGCCGCGTTCGCGAAATACCACGGGGACTTCTACCAGACGCCTCCCATGGTGAGCGCGATCAAGAAGGATGGCGTGCCGCTCTACAAACTGGCGCGCAAAGGCCAGGTCGTGGAACGCGAGCCGCGCTTCGTCCACGTCTACGCGCATGAAATCCAGGCGATCCGCATGCCGGAGATCGATTTCCGCGTCGTCTGCTCGAAGGGCTTTTATGTGCGCACCTACGCGCACGACATCGGCGAGGAACTCGGCTGCGGCGCGCATCTGCGGGCGTTGCGCCGGACGAAAAGCGGGAAGTTCACACTCGAGCACGCGGTCAGCACGGAGACGCTCAAGACGGGCGATGTGAATGCCGTGATCCAGAAGGTGCTGAGCCTTCCGCAAGTCTCCATTCTCCGGGGCGCGTAAGCGGTGAAAGTCCTCGAAGCGATCACCGACCTCAGCAACGTCCCCGGCCCGTTGCACCTTGCGATCGGCGTTTTCGACGGAGTGCACCTCGGACACCGCGCAGTCATTCAACGCGCCGTCGATTCCGCCCGGGAGAGCGGCGGTTCGGCGGTGGTGATTACCTTCGATCCGCATCCGGCTTCGGTGCTGCGTCCGGAGCAAGCGCCCGCGTTGCTGACATCCACGCGTCACAAATTGCGGCTGGTCGCGGAGCTTGGCGTCTCGCACGCGCTGGTGGTTCCATTCGACTCGTCATTTGCTGCCACTCCCCCTGCGGACTTCATTCTCTCCCTGGTCGCGTCGTGCCGGCCGCTGAAGCAAATCTGCGTCGGCGAAAACTGGGCATTCGGCAAGGGGCGCATGGGCAATGTGAGTTTGCTCAAGCTGCTCGGAGACGCGATGCGTTTTGAAGCGCTGGGTGTGCCCAGCGTCGCGTTCAACGGGGAAACCGTGAGCAGCACCGCGATTCGCGCAGCCATCCAGCAGGGCGACCTGGCCACTGCGGCGCACATGCTTGGGCGGCCTTTCAGTGTTTTCGGAACCGTGCAACGCGGCAAGCAACTGGCGCGCACGCTCGACTTCCCGACCGCGAATGTCCGCCCGGAATGCGAACAGCTACCGCCGGATGGCGTGTATGTCGTGACCATCGATACCGGCACTGAGTTGCGCGCCGGCGTGGCGAATGTCGGGCTTCGCCCTACTGTGGAGGCGGACGCGAAGGAACGGCTCGTCGAAGCCCATCTCTTCGATTGGGAAGGCGACCTCGTGGGTCACGACCTGGAGATCACCTTCTACAATTACCTTCGTCCCGAGCAAAAGTTCCCCTCGATCGACGCCCTGCGC